>NZ_LXWA01000106.1:0-82909 GCF_001652315.1 Psychrobacter sp. SHUES1
TGTATGGTTTTAAGACTACAGCTATACTTGTCAGCCAGTTGTTTGTAGGTCTGTTTCCCTTGGGTGTATTCCCTCCATAGGGTTTGATTATTGAGTCTGATGCCACCTAAAAACTGCCGGCTGCAAGCGAGACATTGATACTGCTGTTTGCCAAGCTTACGTCCGTTCTTCTTGGTGTGTTTATCACGACAAAAAGGGCAGTTTTTTGATTCATGGCGTTGATTCCTTGCAAATATAGACAGTATATAGCGTTAGACACTACGCCAGCATGAATAATGTCCATTACACCTATTTATAATAAAAACTATTGAACATTTGCAGCATCACTACTATTCACCCAATCCATTATTAGAGTTCGTATGACTACATCTATCACGCCTTCCTCAGCTTCCACGGACAATCCGCCTAACGTATCGATGGCTGTCATCTACCATAGTAACTACGGACATACTAGACGTGTTGCCGAAGCCATAGTGATGGGCGCGCGCCAGCAATTGCCGGACGCACAAGCCAAAGCGGTCGATGTTCATGATGTCGATTGGGAGTTTTTGGATCAGGCGGATTTACTGGTTTTTGGTAGTGCCGTATATATGGGCAGCGTGACGGCAGGCTTTAAGACCTTTATGGATGAGACATCCAAGCGTTGGTATCATCGTAAATGGGAAGGTAAGTGGGCCGCAGGCTTTGCCAATTCAGGCGGTCTGAGCGGCGATAAGCTTGCCGTCTTGCAGCAGATTTGTCTTTATACCATGCAGCACGGGATGAATTGGATAGGTTTGCCGCTTATGCCAACAGGTCATGAAGCGCATGATTTAAATCGTCTTTCGAGCTTTCTGGGTTTGATGACGCAGTCGCTAGATGGACCGCCTGAAGTCACGCCTGGCGCAGGCGATATTGATACCGCCATTTGGTTTGGCGATCATTTGGCCAAGACCATTATCAAGCATCAGCCTAAACAGCAGATAGTCATTGCAGAAGATTAGAATTAACTAAGGCGTGTCTTCGATTCATAATAAAAAAAGCAGCTATCAAACCGATAGCTGCTTTTTTATTGGCCATTATTTGTAGTCGAATGGATTTGAGAGGGAACAGCGTTAGCGGGTCGGCGCGCATTGGATAAATTTTCCACAATAAGCGTTTTAGAAGACACCCTTTTAGAAGAAACAGTTTTAACAGGTATCGGACTTTCGACGAACTGAAAAGATTGGCAACCTGTTACAGGGATTGTCGCTGCCAACGTAAATATAAAGAAGAGTGATTTCATAAGGACATCTCGAGCGTTATTGGCAACATGGCAATGGTTGGCGATATTAGACAGCGCTTATCATAAATAAAATGCTGCATCAGTCAAAAGGGTTTTGGCGAGTAGAACAAGCTTCATGCTAAATACAGAGGGAATGACAAACGGTCGCTATGTATCCATTATGTACGCTTAAAACCTGTAATAACAAGTGCAGAAGTCGTTTTTTGCTATATATAGCGATTTATCTCCACGCTTTAATAATGGATTTCATAAATTTCCTAGGTTTAGTAATTGTTTTTTAAAGGATTAATTATCTTGCCCAAATTCATAATATGAAAATATATAGTGATTGAATATAAATTAAATCTCCTAAGAGGTTTTTTTAACTTTTGTAAAAGTGTGCGGTGAATGAGTTACTATTTAAGTAATAGTGGCGAAATAGTTTTACATTAGTGGGGTGAGCAGACATTGTTTAGAAACTATCTCTATTAAGTTGTTTTATCACGCCACTTTATTAAGCATTTTACTGGACGATTTGCTAAATCATGTAATGGATTATCCGTTGAGTACTGACGCCATTGTCAATAATCTCACTCAATATCAAATGTCTTATCCTGACCAATCGTTCTAATAATAATTACAACACCCTAGGTGCCAGCTATATGAGGATATTATGAAGCCACTTTCTGTGATGTTATCGATGCTTGTCATTGGTATTACCTCCAGCGCCGCAATGGCTGAAGGTGCTAACCTTCCTAATGCCAATTTACCCGATGCTAGCTTACCTAATGTAAGCCCCGCCAATAGTGAGCTTGTCAACCGCGGTGCTTATATCGCTCGCGCTGCTGACTGTATGGCTTGTCATGGCGAAAATTATACGGGCGGCACAGCGATTGAAACCCCTATGGGGAAGATTTATTCAACCAATATTACCCCTTCTAAACGTTACGGTATCGGCAATTATACCGAAGCAGATTTAAAGAATGCTTTGCAAAAAGGTCGGGCGCCTGACCATATGCTATATCCTGCCATGCCATATCCTTCTTATAGCGGCATGAAAGAAGAGGATATCAGCGCCTTGTTTGCTTATCTACAAACCGTACCGGCTGTCGATGAAGCGCCTAAGCAAGAAACCAAATTACCCTTTCCCTTTAATTTCCGTAGCTTAATGATCGGTTGGAACTTGCTCAATATACCGTCTACTGAGAAGCGCGACGGTCTAAATGAGACCCAAAAACGTGGCGAGTATTTGGTCAACAATCTCGAGCATTGCGGCACTTGTCATACGCCGCGTAATAGCACCATGGGCTTTGATAAAAAAATGTATTTATCAGGCGCACCACTTGGTAATTGGCATTCGCCAAACATCACCCCTGACGAGTCGAGCGGTATCGGTAGTTGGAGCGAGCAGGATATTATCACGTATCTACGCACCGGTGAACTTGACCAGCGCGCCTATGCAGGTGGACCGATGGGTGAAGCGGTCGCGCACAGTACGCGTTATCTAAAAAATGAAGATTTGAGCGCGATTGCCTCTTATCTAAAAGCCATCCCTGCTATCCAAACAGAAGACAAGGTCAATAGCGTCAATGTGGCGCGCTTGCCAACGCCTGTGAACGAATCAATCACGCATGACTTACTGGCGCAAAAAGACTACTTGGCGCAAGCAAAGTCAGAAGTAAGTAACGGTAGTAACTCACCAGAAGCGTTATATTTAGCCGTTTGTGGTAGCTGTCATGGGGTTGATGGTTATGGCCAACCTGACGCGCGTTATGCGCCTATCGTTGGACTGAGCAGTCTGCGCCGCGAAAAGCCTGACGCTCTCGTTAATATGATTTTGCATGGGGTAGAGAGTGCGACCAATACTTCGCCTATCATGCCAGGGTTTTCAGGAGAGCTCAGCAGTGAGCAGATTGCGGGTATCACCAACTATGTCCGTACTAGCTTTGGCGGTCATGCAAACAGTGAGGTCAGTGCCGCTGATATTGAGCGCATCGCGTCTACAGGTGTCGAAAAGCCTTTTTTAATTAAGTACGCAGGCTTACTGGCGATTGTCGGCATCATTGTGGCGATATTGATTATTATATTTATTGTGCGCGCCATTTTACGTTCTAGACGCCGTCGTTAATCATAGTTTATCAGTTGCAACGGGTTTAGAATTTATTACCAGACAAGGATTAACGGCAAAACGGTAGGGCATGACAGCTTGGCAAATAAGCGCAGAGTTAAGCCAAGCTGATCAAATTACAGAGACTTATAAATGATATAAGCGTTTATTACTAGAAATAGAACAAGTGCCTACGGTTATGTACGAACGTCTACTTTAAGGATATTATTATGAAAGACATGCTTCAATCACCAACGCGGCGCCAACTGCTCTCGATGATTGGTAAAACAGCGGGCGCGACCGCCATGTATCAGGCGATGACGACGTTAGGATTTGCCTCAGAATCAAGCTTTAAAGAAACGATGGACTTAAAAGGGGCGCCTCCCGGTGCTAGCATCATCGTTTTAGGTGCCGGTCTTGGCGGACTGACCGCGGCGTATGAGCTGCGTAAAGCTGGCTATGACGTCAAAGTCCTCGAGTTTCAAAATCGTGGCGGCGGTCGTAGTTGGACGCTGAATAGTGGCGATAGGTATACTGAGCTTGGCGGTGAAGAAGTTACTTGTGATTTTGAAGAGGGTAACTATTTTAATGGTGGACCATGGCGTCTGCCAAGCCATCATTATGCGGTTTTCCATTACTGCAAACAGTTTGGCGTTGAGATGCAGCCCTTTATTCAAACCAATGACCGCGCTTATTTGCACCGTAGTACTCATTTCAATGGTGTGCCGCAGCGCTTAGGTGATGTAAAAAACGACATCCAAGGACACGTAGCAGAATTATTGTCAAAAGCGGTGAATGTTGGCGGTTTGGATCGTTCTGTGAATAAGGAAGACAAAGAAAAGCTACTTGAAGGCTTAAAAGGTTGGGGCGTGCTCGATAAAGACTACCGCTACCGCGCCGGCAATGCGACCAGTAAGCATCGCGGCTATAGTGTCTTACCGGGAGGTGGCTTGATGCCTGATGAAACACCATCAAAACCTTTACCGATCAGTGAAATTTTGGATTCGGGCATGTGGGCCGATATTTATGGTAATCATATGACCTATGCGCATCAGCCAACGATGTTTCAACCTGTTGGCGGTATGGGTAAAATCGGTGATGCCTTCACGCGCGAATGCCGCGATATGATTGAGTTCAATGCCAAAGTGACTAAGATTCATCAAGATGAAAGCGGCGTTACGGTCAATTATGTCGACAGCAACAGTCCAGATGGCGCGACTAAGACCATCCGTGCCGATTGGTGTGTCTGTAATATTCCACTAACTGTACTGACCCAGCTTGATATTAATGTTTCAAAGCCGATGAAACAAGCGATGGCAGCGGTACCTTATGAGACTTCTTATAAAGTAGGTTTAGAGTTTAATCGCCGCTTTTGGGAAGAAGACGAGTGGATCTATGGCGGCTTGACCTATACCGATATGCCGATAGCCCAAATTGCTTATCCTTCAGAAAATATGTTTAAAGACGGTACTGGGGTATTATTAGGGGCCTATGGTTATGGACCGACCTCATATAAATTTAATACGTTAACCCCGCAAGAGCGAATTAATGTCGCACTTGCCTACGGTAAATATATTCACCCGCAGTATCCAAAAGAGTTCCGCGCTGGTACGTCAGTGGTCTGGCACCGCATTCCTTGGACACTGGGTTGTTATGGTATTTGGAATGAGTCTACCCGCCGTCAGCATTATGACACCTTATGCAGTATCGATAACCGTATTGTACTGACGGGCGAGCATTGCTCACACATTCCAGCATGGCAAGAAGGCGCTATTTTATCTGGCATGGATGCCGCCAAGCGCCTACATAAAAAAGCAAAAATGCTGGGTTAATATGAATAACTATAAAAATTCAGAGGCTATCATGGACAATGCAATCGTAAAGAAGGCAATCGTGAAGAAAAAAGTCATGAGAGAAATGACCCCTAAACTGCTGACTGTGATGTTGCTGGGTGCGATGAGTAGTGCAGCACTTTTAGGCTGTAGTCAACAATCAGATGATGTACAAACGGTGGCAACTCTACATGAGCAAGACCCCATCGTAACGGACGATTATCAAGCAAGCCGTAATACCGGTAGCTGGGGCGGTGTTTACATGAGTCGTGAGGAGCTTACTGCACCAGCCGTCAATGTCGTTGATCACAGCTCGCTTCCTACTATGGATAATGATCCAAGTATTGCTGAATGGGAAACCAAGTTTGAAGGGACAAATGCCTTTGTGACAACAGATGGCAAAAAACTCTACCATGACTCTTGCGCAGCTTGTCATATGCACAAAGGCGAGGGTGCTTATGGTGCCGGCTATTATCCACCACTTGCCAATAACAGCAAAATGCAGTCAAAGTATTACATCATTGATATCTTAATTAATGGCTTTCGCGGTATGCCATCGTTCCATAACATGATGAACGATGAACAGATGGCCGCGGTCACGCAGTACGTGGTCACTGATTTAAATGGTTATACGGATACGGTCACCGCCGCAGATGTTGAACAATTGAGACACGCGGTGCCGCCGGCTAGTGATCCAAGTGATGAATAGGAATGAATAATGCTTTTTATTATTCCAGCTCATAGCATTTAAAGGTTCAAGAGTTAAGAGCTATTTAATAAGAAGATTATTATTCTCGCGAGAAAAGCGCCCGATATGTTTATCGAGCGCTTTTTTATTTTTGAGCATTCAGTCCAGTCTAAGCCTATTTTACGCAATAAAGATGGCTAAGTTATCTAGGGCTAGATGACCAAACTGGGGAGCGGATAGTACCTTGACCAGATTTACCGAACGCTTCGCCGCCGTTTAAGGACTTAATAGTCAGTACGCCTTTACCGCCCTGCTTTGAAGCAAAAACCACGCGCTTACCGTTCGGTGAAAAACTTGGTGCTTCATCGATACCTGTCGCGCCTAAGTTCGCAGTGATGGCGCCGCTACTGTTCATGATGGCAGCTGAACGACCACTTAAAAAGGCGATTTGCGAGCCATCGCTACTAAACTGCGGGCTAGTGGCATAGCCACCATTCGATACTTGCGTGGTACGGCCTGAACCAAACTCATAACGATAGATGCGAGGTTTGTTAAACCCTGCACGGTCACTAACAAAGACAAAAGATTTGCCATCAGGGGCATAACTTGGTTGTACTTCACTGCTTGGCCAATTGGTCAGACGTCGTGGTTGACCGCCACTAGCGCTCATCTCATAAATATCGGCGCTACCCTCAAAGCTACTAGAAAACAATATCTTGCTACCATCGGGTGAAAATGACGGGCTAAGATTGCTACCCGGGAATGGCGTCAATGGCGTAGCCCCGCCGCCGCTTACGCTTTGAATATAGATAACAGGGTGAGACTTATCGCGCTGGACTGAATAAGCAATGCGATTGCCATCAGGGGACCAAGTCGGCGAGAAGATAGAGCCTGCCACTTCTGTGATGGTTTTGGCGTTTTCGCCGTCCGCATCCATGACCTTTAAGCGCGAGATTTTCTCTTTGCCGGTGCCGATTTCTTCGATATAAGCAATACGCCCTGAGAAGTCGCCGGGAATGCCGGTGATCAGCTCATATACTTTGTCCGCAATCACGTGGGCGGCGTAACGCATACTTTCCTTATTATTATCAGCGGTTAACGTTTGCTTGCCTTCGATCACGCGTCCGGTTTTAACCTCAACGACTTCATAATCTGTGACAACTTTACCGCGATTGCTGCGCGTGCTACCGATGACAAGATAAGGGATGCCCATGCTTTGCCAAACCGGCAGGGTACCGGCTAACTCGCTACTGCTGTGTGGCTGCTGCGGTAGGTTTTGACTGGTTACTTTTAGCTCAGTTTTGCTTAAATCATTTAAGATAATCGGTGATAAAGTAGAATCGCCAGCAAAGGAGACAAAAGCCACTTGGCTTTGTTGTACCGGAATCTCATAATCCAATTCTAAAACGACAGGCGCCGCCAAGACGCTAGGAGCAAGCAATAAGCTTGAGGTAGTGGCAAGTAAAGAGAGGCATAGTTTTTTATGAATGCGCATAACCAAGTCAAACTCCTAGATGGGGATAATTGTTTTTATAAATGCTAAATCAATGATAACGTTAAAATAATATCGCCGCGGGTGCAAGTTGCTTAAGGTAACGTTAGCAATAATATCGTGTGTGGGCAACTGCTTAATTGCTGCCCTTAAACTGTATGGTAAAAGTGGGGTATTTGGGATCATCAGCATCAATCGGTAAGCTGCCGGTATTGAGCACCGCTTGTTTGGCGGCTTCATTGACTGCGCTATCAGGGCCTGACGCTGAGACATTCACGACAGTGCCACTGGCATTGACTGTGATGGTCAAGGTGGCACGCTGCGTTGAGCCTTTTGCTGCTGTTGGCGGATTGTAGTTGCGTTTGATTAAATTGATGATTTCACTATTACTGGCGCCGCGACTACCGCTTGATGCCGAGCGACTGCTACCCTTTGCAGTGCTGGAAGTGGTGGCGTCACCAGATAGTGTTGATTGACCATCATCTCCTAAACTAAGGGTCTGTCCTGCGCTACCTGAGCCGCCCGTATTGATTTCTATATTTCTATCATTGGCAGTAGGACGTTTAATCTTAGGAGGGTTATTTTGTTTATTACGAAAATCTCGCAGCCTTTTTTGCTCTTCTATCAGCTGCGCTCTTCTTTCTTGTTCAACCTGATCATGCTCATCTAGTACAGATTCATCCAACTGCGCTGCCCACTCAGCCATATTGCGCTCATATTCTTGATTTTGCTCAAGTAGGCGCTGGTGTTGCTCTTCGCTCATCAGCATTGGGCGAGGGTTCACCGCCTCGTCAGAACGAGTAAAAACAGGCACGCGCTGCGAAGTCGGCTCGCTTGGATTGTCGTAGCTGACGCTGTCATCAAAGCTGGTCTCTGGCATGCTGGTTGCTGAGCCACCTGCACCACTATCGGCTGGCATCGCGCTCGCCGCTGCGGCACGATTGGCCAGTATTTCTCCTTGCATCTCAGCCAATTGCTCAGGAGATATCATCACGGTTTCGATGCTACCTGCGGTCTCGACTTCCATGTTTTGATACGTATAAGCTAGTATGCCAATCACAAGACCGTGTGCCAACAAGCTTAAAAGTGTCGGTAAAGTCAGCCCGTTACCTTCAGGTTCGGTCGGTACATAAACGGTGGGCGCATTACGCATAGTTGGGATACTCAAATACGATATTTATCAAATGAACGACTTTATTATAACCAGCTGAGCCAATCAAAGTTAAGCTAAAAGCAGGGTAGATAGATTATAAAGAAGGCGCGGGTAATGGCGCACCCGTCAATAGTCCTACCTTTTGGATGCCTGCTTGTTGCAAGGTTGCCATCAGTGTCATGATAGCGCCATACTGATTGTTTTTATCGGCGTTAATCATCACTTGTAAAGGCTGAGCGCCAGCATCGGTATTTTGATTTTGCAAGTTGGTTAAGGTATCAATCAGTTCCGGCTCACTAATCGGCAGGTCGATATTGTTCTCATAACTGATAAAAATCTCGCCGCTATCGGTCAAAGAAACAATCACAGGCAGCTGACTTTGACTGATGGTATTGGTTTGCTCTTTTGGCAAATCAACATCGACGCCCGTTATCAGCATTGGCGCGGTGACCATAAATATCACCAGCAGCACGAGCATGACGTCGATATAAGGAACGACGTTCATCTCCGCATTTAGCGCTTTTTTCTCACGGCGATAAGGGCTTTGTTTCATAGACCAGTTACCTGAGTACTTTGGCTATTTTGAACGCTTTGATTGGTTTGGCTTACTTGCGTACCCGCTTGCGGAATCTCAATACTGGTCTCGCGCTGTAGCATGCCTGTCATCTCGTCACAAAACAAGGCACGAGAGTCGTATAAGCGGCTCGCTTTGGCGGTAAAATGGTTATACGCCAATACCGCAGGGATCGCGGCGAATAAACCCATAGCCGTAGCAATCAAGGCTTCGGCAATACCCGGTGCGACAGTCGCTAAGGTCGCTTGCTCGCTTTGTGACAGACCCAAAAAGGCATTCATAATACCCCAAACGGTACCGAATAAACCGACATAAGGCGCCACCGAACCAATACTTGCCAGCGTCGTTAGCCCCGACTCTAACAATTGCTGCTGACGACCCAATCCAACCCGCAGCTTACGCTCAACGCCGTCGATAATGTCGTCTTTAGGCTGACGTTTTTTATGCATTCTTAGGTATTCAGAAAACCCAACATAAAAAATCTGCTCAAGCCCTTGGCGCTCAGGCGAGCCTTGGACGCCTTGATACAGCTTTGCCAAATCTTCCCCTGACCAAAACCAGGTTTCAAACTGCTGGTCAAAATTTCTGGCGGTGCCAAGACGCGCACTCATACGAAAAATAATCACCCAACTGAGCAATGACGCCAATAATAACAATGCCATCACAATCTGTACCAATAAACTGGCTTGGGTGATTAGGTCGATAATATTTAAGGATTCAGGCATGTAAGCGGCTCATGGATAATGAATAATAGTTAATCTAATAAGGGATTTTATATCAACCCGTTAGTGTACTGCTAAATCACGCAAATATCATTAATAATATGTTAGTGGCAGTGCATAAATTGCTCTCGATAAATTTTTATAAAAAAATAATGACAGCACGAGTATTTTATAATATTGTCCATATGGTCAACTAATTTGCACTCTTATACTAAGAAGATGCGCCATTCATTGAAATTTTGAGCGAATTTCACTAGAATGTTATGGTTTGTTGCTGTCATTTTTCATGATGGTTCGTCTTTACCAAATTATGTGTGGATAACGGATTAAAAACATCGTCTCTAACCTTAGTGTATCAGCGTCATTTACAGTCGCAATCTGGAAGCGTCATTTATCGTCGCAATTTGGGTGTATTTTATATGTTTGATTTAAACGCAGCATCGAGCGTCGCAATTTGGAAGCGACACTTATCAATACAGTTAAATAATGATAATTTACTTACTGCAATTTGGAAGCGACTCTTATGAACGCAATCGAACGCTATTTTGGTATTAATGGTGAAAACACCACAATCAAAACAGAGATTTTAGCCGGTGTGACCACGTTTTTAACGATGGCTTACATTATTTTTGTCAACCCTAACGTCCTTGCTGACGCTGGTATGGATAAAGGTGCGGTGTTTGTCGCCACCTGTCTTGCCGCCGCAGTTGGGTGTTTTATTATGGGGATTTATGCTCGCCTGCCAGTCGCGCTAGCCCCCGGTATGGGACTTAACGCCTTCTTTACGTACGGCGTGGTTTTAGGAATGGGCTACGCGTGGCAAACCGCACTTGGCGCGGTATTTTTGTCCGGTTGTATATTTATATTATTAAGCCTTTTTAAAATTCGTGAATTGATTATCAACTCTATTCCGGACAGTATTAAACAAGGCGTAGTTGCTGGTATCGGTGCGTTTTTAGCCTTTATCTCCTTACAAACCGCAGGCGTCATCGTCAATAATGACGCGACGTTAGTGGGACTGGGCGATATGACCGCGTTCTCACCTGCGATGGCGGCATTGGGCTTTATTGTTATCGTTGGCTTGTCGCATAAAAAAATACCCGGCGCGGTAACGATAGGGATTTTATTGGTAGCGCTTATCAGCTTAATTACTGGTAACACACAATTTACTGGCATTATATCGGCACCGCCACCGATAGCGCCAACGCTGATGCAGCTTGATATTGCTGGTGCATTTGACGTAGCGATGATTAGTGTTATTTTTGCCTTTTTATTCGTCGATTTATTCGATACCGCCGGTACCTTGATTGCAACGACCAGTCAAGCAGGCTTAATTGGTAAGGATGGCAAAATACCTAATATGGGCAAAGCGCTACTGGCAGATTCGAGCGCCACGGTTGCCGGTACGCTACTAGGTACCTCATCGACCACCAGCTTTGTTGAGAGTGTGTCAGGTATTGCAGCCGGAGGACGTACTGGATTAGTCGCTGTGACGGTCGGGGTGCTATTCTTATTAAGTATGTTTTTTGCTCCACTTGCTGGTATGATTCCAGGCTATGCAACAGCAGGCGCTATTTTTTATGTCGCTGTACTGATGATGGGTACTCTAAAAGATGTTGATTGGTTAGATCTAACAGAGGCGGCGCCCGTTGTCGTTGTGTTGTTGTTTACGCCATTAACTTACTCAATCGCTGATGGTATCGCGCTTGGATTTATTACCTTTGCTGCTATTAAAGTCGTCGCCGGTAAGTTCTCTGACGTGAGTATTCCTGTTTGGATATTAACGGCCGTGTTACTTGCGAAGATTGTGTTTATCTAAGATTGTAATTTAAATTGCAGTCATTTTTAGTCATTTGATAAATGCTCAGCTTTGCTCATTAAACCCTTCTTATTTTAAATGAGAAGGGTTTTTTATGCGTAAAGATAAACGCTATAAGCAAAGATAAATACTATAAACCGCTATCTTCAGCACGAAATAGAATGATTACGTTATTGATTCGCTCATATTCTGCATGGGTTTAAATTAAATGGCTGAAATAAATAAAGACAAGTCATTGATTCAAAAACGATTAATTAGCCATAGTAAATATAAATTTATAACTAAAGCGTCATTTCTAATAAGTGGTTAATAACCATTTGTTTTTAAACAGTATTTTGTTTGGTTAAAATAGGTAAATTCGTTAGTTGGAAAATTTTTTTCATGCTACCATGTCGAAGTTAAGCGCATCACCTCAATCAACGCCGTAGAGGTTTTTCTTACAGTGAATTAGCATTCTATAAGATGACAGATAAGTGTTTATTAGGCTTTAAGTTTCCATAAAACTCAGATGTTATAAATGTTAGATTTTATGAACGCAAACCTCTATGAAACGTCACTTGTCTTTGAGCATCACCTCCTTTCACTACTAACAAGAAGAAGGCACTAATGCCGCTTAGCTGTTTGTTGTTGCCTTTATATTGTTAACGTAGCCCGTTTAACACTAAAACGACCTACTTGACCGTTTCCAGCCTATGCTGGATTTTCTCGTTTTATAATGGCGCTGTTTGGTCTTTTGTTTATTGCTAATTGGCTTATTTCTATAGTTGTCATTATTTATCCACTATTCGATAGCAAAAATGTTTGTTATCAAGAATAGTAGGGGTGAAGTTTTAAGAATGTTTGACAATAATTGCCGCTATATCTTTAGCAATCAAAGCTCCCACCGCACCATTTATTATGGTTTTTAAACGATAGTTATGGAGTTGTTATGAACCCAGTAGACCAATTTACCCCGCAAGAGCCGATTTTATTTAATCCGCTCGATATATTAAAGCCCGCTTATCTCGGTCAATCGTCGAACGAGCTATTCTCCCGTATTTCACCTTTATATAGTGTGGACGAGGAGCGCTGGTTGACGGACTTGTTGTCGCTCGCCAAACCAACAGAGGCCGAGCGTGAAGGGGCTGCTACGCAAACTCGTCAATTAGTCGAGCATGTGCGTAATGATGGCAAAGCCGTAAAAATGGTTGATTCATTATTGCTTGAATATAGCCTTGATACCCAAGAAGGTATTTTGCTCATGAGTTTGGCAGAAGCCTTGATTCGAGTGCCAGACAATTATACCGCTGATGCGCTTATCCACGACAAAATGAGCGTCGCTGACTGGAAAAAACACATCAAAAATGACAACGGTTTTATGGTCAATGCCTCGACGTGGGGCATGATGATGACGGGCCGCGTTGTCAGTATTGATCGTGATACTACCGCTGCTGGGTTTTTGGACCGTATGACCAAAAAAATGGGCGAGCCAGTCATTCGTAGTGCCATGCAAAAAGCCATGCGCATTATGGGGCATCAGTTTGTACTTGGCGAAACCATCGAGGGCGCCAATAAAAACAGCCAGCCTTATCGTAATAAAGGCTATACCTATTCGTTTGATATGCTAGGTGAGGCGGCGATTACCCATAAAGATGCGGAAAAATACTTTAACGATTACCTGCATGCGATTAAAGCGACGGCTAGCATTAAGGTAAAAGAAGGTATGCCAAAGCCGTCAGTGTCTATTAAGCTATCGGCATTGCACCCGCGTTATGAAGCGACGCAAGAAGCGCAAGTGATGGGACTACTGCGTCAGCGTTGCTTGTTATTGATTGAAGCGGCTCGTGAGGTCAATGTCGATATCAGTATCGATGCCGAAGAAGCAGACCGTCTTGAGATTTCTTTAAAGCTGTTTGAGTCTCTTTACCGTGATAACTTAACCGCTGGTTGGGATGGCTTAGGGTTGGTGGTACAAGGTTACTCTAAACGTGCGATTGCCGTTCTGACGTGGCTTGCGCGTTTGGCAACTGAAGTCGGTGACCGTATTCCGGTGCGTTTGGTAAAAGGCGCATACTGGGATACTGAGATTAAATTGGCGCAGCAAAAAGGTCTATCAGGCTATCCGGTCTGGACGCGTAAAGAAGGCACAGACACTGCTTATCTTGCCTGTGCGCGCTTCTTATTGTCAGAGCATTTGCGCGGTTTGATTTGGCCCCAGTTTGCTACCCATAATGCGCACACGCTTGCTTCAGTGATGACCATGAGTGCGCACCGAGAGTTTGAGTTTCAGCGTCTTCATGGCATGGGCGATGCACTTTATGACCATATTCTGCAAGCTTATAAAATCCCTGTTCGTATCTATGCACCCGTTGGCGCTCATAAAGACTTGCTACCGTACTTGGTACGCCGTTTACTAGAAAACGGTGCCAATAGCTCGTTTGTGCATCAGTTATTAGATAAGTCTTACCCGATTGATAAGCTGACCGTGCATCCGTACGATAAGTTATTGACCAATGCTACTTTGCATAACCCTGATATTCCGTTGCCGCTAGATATCTATGGCGCGCGCCGAGCCAGTTTTGGCCCTAATATCTTTGTAGAGTCGCAGTGGCTACTATTTAAAGCCGCTATCGATAGCCATTTGCATAAAACTTGGTCGGCGACTTCTATTATTAACGGCAACGCAGTTGATGCACATAAAGTCGATGGCAACTCTGAAAAACTTGAGTCGCAGACCGTACGTGCGCCTTGGAACCACGAAGTCATCGCAGGCGAAGTTACCTACGCCAATGCTGATATTGCGCAGCAAGCCATTGATGCTGCCATTGCAGGTCAAAGCGTATGGCAAGCCGTACCTGCGGCCAAGCGCGCTGCTATTTTGCGCAAAGTAGCGGACTTGTATGAAGAAAACTATGCCGAATTGATGGCACTTTGCCAAATCGAAGCGGGTAAAACCATGCAAGACGGCATTGATGAAATCAAAGAAGCGGTTGATTTTTGCCGTTTTTATGCCGATGAAGCAGAACGTCTCGACGCCAAGGTTTATGAGTTTACCGACTTAGCGGGTAAGCAATCACGTCAAGTGTATAAGCCGCGCGGCACCTTTGTTTGTATTAGCCCGTGGAATTTTCCTTTGGCAATTTATACTGGTCAAATCATGGCGGCGCTTGCCGGAGGTAATACTGTGGTCGCCAAACCTGCTGAGCAAACCAGCTTGATTGCCCATTTTGCTGTGCAGCTGATGTATCAAGCTGGCGTGCCGGTAGACGCTTTGCAGTTTGTCGTTGGCGCGGGCGAAGTTGGCGGCACGTTGACCGCTGCCGATAATATTGCAGGCGTTATTTTCACCGGTTCAACCCAAACGGCGCAGCATATCAATCAGAGCCTGCATCAGCAAATCAGTGGTGAGTTGCCAGTATTGATAGCCGAAACCGGCGGTCAAAACGCCATGGTTGTCGATTCAACCGCATTGCCCGAGCAAGTGGTTAAAGATGCGGTATTATCTGCCTTTGGTTCGGCAGGTCAGCGCTGTTCTGCGTGCCGTATCTTATGTGTGCAAGAAGAAGTGGCGGACAATTTAATCGAGCTGTTACAAGGAACGATGGCTGAATTGGTCGTCGGCAATCCATTGTATGCGGCAACCGATGTCGGTCCAGTGATTGATGCTGATGCCAAACAAAGTCTGGACGCGCATATCGAACGTATGGCGGCTGAACCAACGGCGACGATTTTGGCGCAGACGCCGATGAGCGCAAGCTCAGTGGTTAGCGAAGAGCACTCTACCTTTGTCTTGCCAACCGCGATTGAAGTAAAAAGTATCGATGTGATTGGTGGCGAGCACTTCGGCCCGATATTGCATGTACTACGTTATCAAGCGCGCGATTTAAATAAGCTTATTGATGCGATTAATAGCACAGGTTTTGGTTTGACCTTGGGTATCCACAGCCGTATTGAAAATATCGCCGAGCATATCGAGCGCCGTGCCTTTGTTGGCAACACTTACATTAACCGTAACCAAATCGGTGCCGTCGTTAACGTGCAACCGTTTGGCGGTTGTGGTCTATCTGGTACAGGTCCAAAAGCTGGCGGGCCGCATTACGTTGCGCGACTGATGCAACTATGCACTGAGTCAGTCATTACTGAGCCGAACACTGCGGTAGAAAATAATAGCACTGAAACCCTTACCCAAATCGCATAAGGAGTAGCAAGATGGCGAATGAATTTAAAAAGAATCATGCCCAAGTTTGTGAAGCTTGGCGGTTATTAAGCGCGGTAGAGCGAGCAACTTATCTGCAAGCGGCTGTTGCTAAATTGGCCTTACTTACTGGTGACGCCAATAAAGCCAAGCGTTTATTTACCCATTTATTAAATGCCGCGCCGATGCTCGATGACGTGCAGCGTATGACGGGCGCAACGGGTGAGTCCAATGATTTGTATGTGACAGCTCGCGGTAAAACCATGGTTATCGGCGGCGAATCTGCCCGCGCGATGGCGGTACTTGGTCAGCTGGTGGCAGCTTTATTGACTGGCAACGAGGTGATACTGCATTGTCCAAGTCAGAGCGAGATGTGTGTTGAAGCGGCAAAAATATTGCATGACACTGGCATCAGCGATGATGTCTTAAGCGTTGCCAATGATTCGCAAACTATTACACTGCTATATATCGATCGATTGGCGCAAGTTGCGGTCGCTGGCAACCAAAGCGAAGTGCAAGCCATCAGCCAAGAGCTTGCTAAGACCGATGGTATCTTGACGCAGGTCATTGCGGTCACTGATATGGAGGGGATGTCAGAGATGCTAACGCCCGATTATCTGTACCGCTTTGTCACTGAGCGGGTAAGGACCATTAATACCACAGCGATTGGCGGTAATGCGAGCTTGCTCGAGCTTGGCACTGAGTAAGTGCTGTAAAGCTAAATAAAAAAACTAGGATTGTATAAGCGGCGGTCAGTAGCCATTTTCCAAGCAATTTGGGAAATGATTACTGATCGTTTTTTATTGTTTTATGAAAAATTAAGGATAAAATTAATCAAAAAGGTTGGCTAAAAATATATAGTATTAAAAAGTTTTTGAATTATTAAACAAAATAATGTGCTTTTTTGAGTTGTAAGTTAAATAAAGTTAGTGCTAGTATAAGTTAACCGTTTAGTCAGCATTTATTCATTGAATGCTAATAGACAGCTTCAACACGGAATGTTGAGGTACTTTAAGCTAAAAAGGAGTGTGACCCATGCTTATATTCTCCGCTTTTCCAATAGGGTAGTTAGCCTCACCTATACCCAAACCTTTATGACCGCTTTTTAATTGACGCATAGATGATTGGTGAATTAAAAAGTTCAAACCGCAAACCGATTAAGCCTGAGCAAGTCAGTAGTCAGATAGGCAGTCAGCTTATTCAATACCCGTATAACTATCAGTATTGATGTAGGTATGATGATCGTCATCGTATAAACTTTATTAACATGATAATTGAATACTACCTTAGGGCGGTGTCGTAATAACGCCTGACCTTTGCAGATATTGATTGTTAACATTTTATATTCGATTTCAGATAAAACTATAGTTTTTATCTGCCTTTTATCCTGACAGCCGAGCGTTGCTATGATTCGTTTTTATTTGAACGGTCAGTACAAACAAGTCACTGATCTAAACCCGAACACCACCGTTCTTGAGTATCTACGCCTGCACGAAAAGCAAACCGATACCAAGGAAGGCTGCGCGAGTGGCGACTGCGGCGCGTGTACCATCATGGCGCAGCGCTTGCCTGCTCATGACGCAGACCAATCTATGCAAGCACCTTTTTATACCCTTAATGCTTGTATCACGCTACTGTCATTGATGGATGGTCATCATCTCATAACGGCCGCTTATATTGCCGATAATCCCGCCAATCACCCAGATCGCGCCTTATTGCACCCAGCTCAGCAAGCCATGGTTGATTGTCATGGCTCGCAGTGCGGCTTTTGCACGCCTGGATTTGTCATGACGCTGGCGAGTACTTATGAAAACCATCGTCTGCAACTGGCAGCAGGACTGGCATCGGACGATCTTAGTTACGATGATATTGTCGCTGCTATATCCGGAAATCTGTGCCGCTGTACCGGTTATCGTCCTATTATCGATGCGGGTTTAGCGATGGGTAAAATTGGCAAGCAGCGCGATGCTGAGCAAATCATTGCTAAAGATTTAACGATAAAGCTGGCAACCGATACGATGGCAAACAGCAAACATGCTGCTACAAATGCCAACAATACTATTGCGCCTGTACTTACCGAAGCATCACGTAAGCTGTTTATTCCGCAGTCCATTGACGAGCTCAATCAGGTGTTAGCTACGTATCCAAACGCAACTATTTGGGCGGGCGGTACTGATTTGGGGTTAAGCGTGACCCAGCACTTGGTCGATCATGAGGTAATTGTGCAGCTATCAGCGGTTGAGGCGCTAAAAATTTGGTCGCTACAAGACTTACATCAACATACTGATGAGAAATCTAGGGTTAATGTCGATAAAGTTAACAGTGACAAAGTTAATGGCGAAATGAAATCAGCAGTACCATCTTTAATATTGGGCGCGGGCATGAGTTATCAGCAACTGCTGCCTGTCCTTGAAGAGTATTTTCCAAGTTTTGCGCATTTATTTGAACGCATTGCCTCGCCGCAAATTCGCAATATGGGCACCATTGGCGGTAATGTCGCTAATGCTTCGCCAATTGGCGATTTGCCGCCAGTTTTATTGGCATTAGATGCACAAATTCATTTGCGTCATTGCGCAGCTATTGATGGTAGCGATGTTAATAAAAATGGTTATATTGATGAGATTATACCTTTGCAGGCATTTTTCTTGGATTATAAACAGACCAAACTGCGCGCTGGCAGTTATATCGTGGCGCTGCATATTCCACTGTTACAAGACCATCAGCATTTATATGTTCATAAGGTAAGTAAGCGTTATGAAGACGACATTTCTGCTTGCTTATTGGCAGCAAGAATCGATTTGGCAGCAGATGGGTTAACGATTAAAGATGCAAAATTCGGTCTTGGCGGTATGGCGGCGATTCCTTTATTAGCGACAAATTGTCAGGAAATGCTGATTGGACAATCTGTTGAGGTTGCCAGTTTTGAAGCAGCGGCGCAAAAGTTGGCGTTAGATGTCTCGCCCATGACGGACGTTAGAGCCAGTCGTGAGTATCGTATGCATGTCGTGCAGCGCTTAATGATTAAATGCGCCAAGCAATTGGTCGCGGATATACAACCTGCGAGCGCTTAACGTTTATCGCCATTTGTAAAGAATACAAGGAAGAGACACTATGAGCCATCATTCTTCACTATTTGACAGTTATAGTATACGCCGACAGCGCCCGCCAAAAAATAAAATCGGTACGGGAGTCAAACATGACAGTGCTATCAGCCATGTGATGGGAACGGCTACCTACGTCGATGACATGCTAAAACCACAAAGCACCCTGCATGTAGCGATTGGTAAAAGCACTCACGCCCATGCCCGTATCTTACATATGGATTTGAGTGCAGTATGGGCGGCCGATGGGGTAGTCGATGTCATTACTTTTCAAGATTTACCTGCCAAAACTGATATCGGGCCCGTGTTCGATGGCGATCCATTAATGGCAGATAAAGTCACCGAATACGTCGATCAAACCTTGTTTGCGGTTGTCGCAACCAGTCATCGTGCGGCCAAAAAGGCAGTGCTGAATGCGCTGATAGAATATGAGCCATTAGCAGCCATTTTGACTATCGATGACGCATTAGAGCAAGAGCAGTTTATACGGCCGAGCCACTTTATGCAGCGCGGTGATACGCAAGCTGAGCTAAAATCAGCACCGACGCGTATTGCAGGGCATATTCATATGCTTGGGCAAGAGCATTTTTATCTTGAGGGGCAGGTATCTTACGTTGTGCCTTGTGATGATGGCGGCCTTGAAGTTTATACGTCGTCGCAGCATCCAAGCGAAGTGCAGCAACTGGTCGCTGAAGTAGTCGATTTACCCTTTCATGCGGTGACTACCATTGTCCGTAGAATGGGCGGCGGCTTTGGCGGTAAAGAAACGCAAGCTGCGGCGTGGGCGTGCCTGTGCGCTATCGTGGCTAAGCGCCAAAATATGCCAGTCAGTATGCGCTTAGATCGACAAGATGACATGGTGGTGACTGGTAAACGGCACGAGTTTTCCAATCGCTATGAGGTCGGCGTCGATGAGGACGGAAAAGTACTTGGCGTCGATATGCAGCTAGCAGGACTATGTGGCTATTCGCCTGATTTGTCCGATGCTATTGTCGATCGGGCGATGTTTCATTGTGATAATGCCTATTATTATCCAGCCGCGCAGATAGCAGGTCACCGCTGCAAGACCCATACGGTATCTAACACCGCTTATCGCGGTTTTGGCGGGCCACAAGGTTTGCTAACCGCAGAATATATGATGGATCATATCGCCTATACCTTAGGAAAGGATCCGTTGCACGTGCGTTTGGCAAATCTCTATCAAAATGGTCAAAGCACCCATTATGGTCAGCCGATTGAGCATTTTGATTTGGCGACTCTTATGCAGACACTCGCAGAGGATAGCGATTACGATAAGCGCCGTCAGCAACTTATCGAAGCAAATAAAAAGGCTGAAGCTGAAGGCAATGATAAACGCTGGGGTCTAGCGTTAACGCCTGTAAAATTCGGTATTTCATTTACCGTGCAAACCCTCAATCAAGCTGGCGCTTTGGTACTTATTTATACCGATGGCACGATTCAAGTCAATCATGGCGGCACCGAGATGGGTCAAGGGTTATATATTAAAATTGCCCAAGTCGTTGCTAATGAATTTGATGTCGATTTAGATACCGTCAAAGCCACAGCTACTCGCACCGATAAAGTGCCAAATACCTCGCCGACTGCTGCCTCATCGGGTACGGATATGAATGGTAAAGCAGCGCAAAATGCCTGTATCACCATTAAAAATCGTTTGCTTGAGTTTGCTGCCGAGCATTTTCAAGTAAACGCCGAAGATATTCGTTTTGAGCGCAATCACGTTCATATCGGTACTAAAGAAGTGCTTACCTTTGCAGATTTTGTCTTGCTCGCTTATCAGCACCGTATCAGCTTGTCTTCGACCGGCTATTACAAAACGCCCAAGATATTTTACGACCGCTCAAAAGCGTGGGGTCGACCGTTTTTTTACTTTGCCTTGGGCGCTGCCTGCGCAGAAGTTGAGATTGACACTTTGACGGGAGAGTACAAAGTGCTGCGCTGTGATATCTTGCATGATGTCGGACAATCGATTAATCCTGCAGTTGATATTGGTCAGATTGAAGGAGGCTTTGTGCAAGGTATGGGCTGGCTGACCACTGAGGAGCTTATTTGGGATAAAAAAGGCACGCTTGCTTCTAACAGCCCCGCTAATTATAAAATTCCTACGGCACATGATTTGCCTAAACAATGGCGCGTCAAACTGTTTGATCGTAAAAATGAAGAGCAGACCATTTATAATTCTAAAGCCGTTGGTGAGCCACCGTTTATGCTAGCAGCGAGCGTTTGGTGTGCGATTAATAATGCCATCGCAAGCTTGGGTGATTATAAGCAGAACCCAGAGCTGACCATGCCTGCAACGCCAGAGGCCGTACTAAAAGCCGTCATGCGTCTACAAGGTCAAGCGTGGGAAATCGCTTCTAAACCAGATACCGAAACCATTGAAAGCTTAACACCAGCTGACGATGACTGGGGCATTGATGACGATCGCGTACTGCCGCAGCAAGTAGCGCATGGTAAAGATATCGAACCGCCTGCGTCTGAAGGTCAATTGTTTGATGAAGAGCCTGAGGCGATAGAAAACCCCAACGTCTCAACAGCTCGTGGACCAGCTCATAGTGAATAAGTCACTTATCACGCCGATGCCACCAACGAAATGGTATGAGGGACTGGCGCAATATCAGCAGCAGGGGGTTGCCCATGTATTGGCGACGGTCGTTGCCGTCAATGGTTCGGCACCTCGCGAACTACAGTCTAAAATGATTGTCACGCTCGATGACTGCTGCGATACGCTGGGCGGTGGGAGTTTAGAGCATGATGTGACGCTAACAGCGCGGCAACTATTAAATGGCGAGCTTGAGCCAAATAATTCGAAAGCCTCCTCTCAACCATTAAAAGCAGGCAGGTCTACAAAAGCACAAGCGGTACGCCGTGAAGCAGTCTACAGCAAACATTATCCATTGGGCGCTAAGTTAGCACAGTGCTGCGGTGGTAGCGTGACGGTGATGTTTGAATGCTTTCATTTGACACCGCCGATGTCGCTATTGGTTTTTGGGGGCGGGCACGTAGCTGCCGCATTAATGAGCATACTGGCTGAGCTGCCATGTCAAGTGGACTGGATAGACAGTCGCTCTGAGATGTTTGAGCGTTATCTAAGCGCTGAATCTGGCACAGCGGACGGACAGGTGAATGACCAATTACCAGCGCATATTCGTGTACATATTGACGACGATCCGGTTGATTTTATTCGCCCATTTCTAGCTAATGGCGCTCGCAGGCTATCTACAAATAAAGGCACGCAATATTTTATTTTAATCATGACCCATGATCACAGTCTTGATTTTGACTTGGTGCGCGCAGCTTTAGATTGTTTGCTAGCTACTGATTCAAAGACTGCATTAAAGGAAAGCAATGCGCGGCCTTATATCGGCTGTATTAGCTCGGCAACCAAAGCCAAGCGCTTTAGAGAAAAGTTGCTACAGCGCGGTTATAGCGAAAAAGTCGTTGATACGGTAACGATGCCAATTGGCCTTGAGATTGGCGGTAAACAACCAATGGCAGTTGCTGTATCTATCGCCAGTCAAATTTTGCAGCTATATCATCAAGCATAAATGTTATTTAAAGCGAACAGTTAGCAATAAAACTTTATTGCCTTTTACTCTATTTAGGTGAGACGCCTTTATGACCATACATATTTATCAAGCACGACTGCTGCATTATCTGACCGAAGACAATCTGGCTAAGAGAGAAAAAAGCACCAACAACAGTGATACAAACACAAATGATATACATGCCAATGATGCAACACTACCAGTGGTTGATAAAAACGTCATATTGCGCCCTGTAATCGCAGGCATTAATGTTTATCCTGAGTATATTGCCGAAGGTGCTTTGGTCGTCGATGATGTGAGTGGTCGCGTGCTAGATTATGGCAGTAAAAATGTGATCATGGCGCGATATGCCAGTAGTCACGCGCAAGAGGGCAAAGTGCCCGTAGAGATTCACGATTATCAAGACAAGCTTATCATGCCAGGCTTTATTGATACTCATGTCCACTATCCTCAGATAGATATGATTGCCGCTTTTGGTGAGCAATTGCTCGATTGGCTCAATAATTACACCTTTATCACCGAAGCCAATTTTAGTGACCCACAGGTTGCGCATGATACCTCAAAGTTCTTTTTAAACCAGCTACTTGCCAATGGTACGACCAGCGCTTTGGTGTTTTCGACCAGTCATCCTGAGTCGGTTGAAGCGTTTTTTGAAGAAAGTACTCGCCTAAATACGCGCATGATTACCGGTAATGTACTGATGGATCAAAATGCGCCCGAGAATTTGTGTGTACCGACTGAGCAAGGTATCCGTGATTCGCAAAATATCATTGATAAATGGCATGAGCGCGGGCGTCAACATGTGGCGATTACGCCAAGATTTGCCATCACCTCGACGCCAAAACAGCTGCAAATGACGGGCGAGTTATATCGCAGCTATGAGAGTGTATATCTGCAAACGCATCTGGCCGAAAACCTTACTGAAATTGCCTTTGTACGTGAGCTTTATCCCAAACATACGGGCTATCTCGACGTTTATCATGATTTGGGGTTACTGGGAAGGCGTACTACTTTAGCGCATGGTATTTATCTTGACACCCCAGAGTATGAGGTGCTACGTGATACTGGTACACAAATCGCCCATTGTCCAACGTCCAATTTGTTTTTGGGTAGTGGTCTGTTTGATTTGTCTAAGACTTTACGCTATACCGGTGTCAGTATCGCTACCGACGTCGGCGCCGGAACCAGTTTGTCGATGCTGACCACGTTATCGGAAGCTTATAAAGTGCAACAATTACAAAACAAACCGTTATCCTCGCATCAAGGCTTGTATCAGATTACTTTAGGTAACGCGCAGTCGCTATTATTAGACGATAAAATCGGTAATTTTATGCCAAATAAAGAAGCGGATTTTGTGATAATAGACATGGGCGCGACAGAGCTACTCGCGCGCCGAATGACGCAGACGAAATCACTCGATGAGCAGTTATTTGTGCTGATGATGCTTGGCGACGATAGAGTGATTGAAGAAACAGTCATTGCTGGCATGAGCCGTTATAAAAAAGGCGCGGTATAAAAAAGGGGTGACATAAAATAAGCTGACAAATAGCCAGCTTATTTCAAGGTGAATTTTTCAACAACACTCATAATTAGTGAGTGGTTATAGGTATTATATTACTCAGCGTAATCTAGCCACACCCAACCATTCTCTAACCATTCGCTCAAATCGTCTGGGTCAATACCCTTAACATCTTGAGTTTGTAAATGCTCACCATTGGTTAAACGCATTAGCACAGCGGCCGCTTCCGCATCCAAACCATCAAGGCGCTGACCGTTGGCATATAGCGTCACGCCATCATTGGTTTGGCTATACAGCAATCGATTGCTATAGTCGGCTTGTAATGTCGCGCCTTCTGATAGGGCCTGCATCAACTCATCAGTATCTAGCGTTTCTTCTGGCACCAGCGCATCATACTGGCGTTTACTAACCACTTCAGATACCGCTTGACGAATGATATCGTTGCCGCGCTCAGATTGCAGCATTTGTAAGAGCTGGTCTTTAATCGCCTCGATACTGCTTGCTGTCAATTCACCCGACGCTTGTAGTGCTTGTGGCAGTAACATGGGAATAAATAAATCGCTATCGTTGGTAGCAATATCAGCCAGACTATCAATAATTTGCATTAAGTTTGGACGACGACAGCCAAACGAAAAGGTTAGGCAATCATCTTGCGCGACGCCAAAGTGCGATAATTTCGGCGGTACATAAAGCACATCACCCGCTTCTAGTATTTCGTCAAAAATAATCTCGCCCATATCATCGAACAAGCGGATAGGCTCATCGGCGACAAACTCAGTGTTTTTATCACAAAATTTGCCGAGCTGCCAACGACGCTGACCATAGCCTTGCGCTAAAAACACATCGTAATCGTCATAATGCTTGCCGACTGAGCCGCCCTTTGGCGCATAAGACACCATGATATCGTCGCGTTGCCACTGCGGAATAAAGTCAAATGCTTGCCACAATTGCCCAAGCTCAGGCGACCATTGCTCTAAATTCTGCACCAGTACGGTCCATTGCTCTGGCAGATTGTCAAAATCGCTTTCAGTTAAGGGACTTTTTTTAAGTTGCCATTGCGCTAGGCCGTCTTGCTTAGTAGCGGCTTGAGTGAGCAGGCGTGCAGCCGCGTCTTCTTCAATAGCAAGGCCAAGCATATCGTCTGGCTCAAACATGCCAATTAGCTGCGGTAAGCCTTGTTTAATAAGGAGCGGTTTTTTTTGCCAATATTCGCTTAAAAACTGCTCAGGCGTGAGAGAGTCGGGCAAGCAAAGAGGAATTGTGGTCATTGATAAATCCATGTCTAAAAATGGGTATAAGAGAAATAACAAGAGATGCTTTATAGGAAAGTTTTAATGGTTTATGATTATCGCCTAGCTGATAGCGAGTATTACCGTATGAATAGTTGCTGTCAGAACACCTCATCAATCGTAGGAAGTTTATGAAAAAATTACATTTTATCGTTATTATCGCCAGCGTATTTTTATTACAAGCTTGTGTGCACAAGGTTGTGACCGTGCCAGCTAAAATCGCTTATAAAACCACCAAAGGCGTGGTCAAAGGTACTGTGGCGGTCGGTAAAGCTATCATACCGGGCGATAGTGATGACGATGATAAAAAAGATAAAAAATAAAACCTTACCCATTAACTAACTGTCTTTTAAGACAAGTAATAGTAGGTAAGGTTAATGTTTTTCTTAATATAAATGAATAGGCTGTCCTACTCATTTATATCTATTTCAAAATATGTCCGCTAGCTACTTTAAGCTTGATCAGAGATTAAAGCTTAGCAATCCAGTCTTTAATCGTGCGAGCTTGCTCAGCGGCATTACCAGTATAAGTCGCCGGCGTCAGCTCACGTAGGCGCGCTTTATCGCTATCTGAAACCGCAGATAATTCATCGCTTTCTACGAAAGTCAGCATGGCCTCACGTGTCATCGCATTGCCACGGGTCAAGGCTTTAAGTTTTTCGTACGGGTTTTCAACACGGTAACGACGCATGACCGTTTGAATCGGCTCAGCCAATACTTCTTGGGCATTATCTAAGTCGTCATTTAAACGCTGTGCATTCAATTCAAGTTTACCAACGCCTTTTAGGCACGCATCATAAGCAATCATACTTTGCGCCAGCCCAACACCGATATTACGCAGTACAGTCGAGTCTGATAAATCGCGCTGCATACGTGAAATTGGTAGTTTTTCACCCAAATGTGCAAGCATCGCGTTCGCCACGCCTAAGTTACCTTCTGAGTTTTCAAAATCAATTGGGTTGACCTTATGCGGCATAGTAGAAGAACCTACTTCACCGTCTTTTAGGCGCTGCTTAAAATAGCCTAAGCTAATATATTGCCAAATATCACGGTTAAAATCGATCAAGATAGTATTAAAGCGTCTGACCACATCAAACAACTCAGCGATATAATCGTGCGGCTCAATTTGCGTGGTGTACGGGTTAAAGGTCAATTCTAAACGCTCATTGATAAATTGCTCAGCATGAGTTTGCCAATCAATATTAGGATAGGCTGAGAAGTGCGCATTATAGTTACCAACAGCGCCATTGATTTTACCGAGTAGCTCTACTTGCCCAATTTGCTTGATTTGACGGGCTAAGCGATAAGCAACGTTTGCCATTTCTTTACCGAGCGTCGTTGGACTGGCCGTTTGACCGTGCGTGCGTGATAGCATTGGCTGGTCAGCATGAGTAATCGCCAAATCAACAATGCTATCGGTCACTTGCTGCATTTTTGCAACCACAATTTCGCGGCTGTCTTTTAGCATCAATGCGTATGACAAGTTATTGATATCTTCACTGGTACAAGCGAAATGAATAAACTCCAAGCTGTCTTCTAATTGTTGATTGCCGCGGAATTTATCTTTGATAAAGTATTCAACCGCTTTTACATCATGGTTGGTGGTCGCTTCGATATCTTTAATCGCTTGCGCGTCCGCTTCGCTAAAGTTATCAACGATGCTGTTTAAAAAGGCATTGGTATCGGCATCAAACGCTGCTAATTCACCAATTGCGCTATTATCTGCCAATGACTGCAACCAACGAATCTCGACGGTAACGCGGGCTTTAATCAGACCGAATTCAGATAGATAAGGACGCAAGCTGTCGGCTTTAGATGCGTAACGGCCATCGATTGGAGAGAGTGCGGTAAGTGGAGTCATGGACAAGCCTCATTTAACAGTAAATAAAATAGTAAATAAAATAGTAAATAACACATTACAAAAATTTTAGTGGCACAATTATAACCTGTTTATAAATAACAGTAGGTTAAAAAAGTAAATATCACATTACTAGAACAATGTTTACTTGGTAAATAACTAGTGATATATTGCTGGATTAATTCAAACTCATATCAAACTAGGAACAAACAATGAATAAGTTATTGGGCGTCTTATTATTAGGATCTACTTTGTTTTTAACTGCTTGTGGTGGTGATTCAGATAGTAGTGGTTCATCTTATACGGGTTCTAATTCAGCACCTGCGAATCCGAATACAAAACCTACAACTCCTCCTAAGCCTACTATTGCCAAATGTAAATCTGAAGGTAAAAATGTATATGTCCCTAGAGAAGGTACATGCACTTTCGCAATTCCTAATGTTAATGGCGGTAAAGAGAGCAGCTACGAATGTTCGGGCAATACTGTTACTTTAGGCTCTAAAATATCAGGAGGAATATCTGCTGGCAGCCTTAATTTTAATGGTTACATAGTTCAATGTGCTAAATAATATCTATCGGCTTAATAAGTCGATTTATTTTTAAAAGCATTCACACGGGTAGTGGATGCTTTTTTTATATTCTAAAAGTTATAATCAGAAGCCTTCAATTCAATCAATTTTAGTATTAAACCATCGATATCTTATGAAAGACAAAATCTTATTTATCTCATCTGTTCTTGTAGCCTTTTTATTTGGTATTTTTAGCACCTATTTGTATATGACCAAACAGCAAATGGATCGAGTTATTCAGACAAAACAACAAAACCCTATAAACATAAATAATCAAAATGGCTCTAATCAAACAAACAATACTTTAGTGGAATTAGAGGATTACGCAAATAATATAGCAACAGGAAAATTATTAGCTGATCCAAACGCAAAGATATCATCTCCCTCTATTAACGACTACTCACAGCAGCAAGCTTTAAGCATCGTTAATGATATGCCGGATTACGTCTTAGGTCAGTATGTTGACAAATTTATGGCAAAAGGCGCTAGTGATGTTATCTCAGACAAAAGACGGTTTGCCCAGCGAGCTGTCGAAGAGCTATATAAATCAAATGACAATCAACCCTTGGTAGGCGATGTCAAATTATCTTTAAATCAAGTAATACCGCCAACCTCTTTAGATACGTCAACCCTAAATAAAGATACTAAGCTATTTGCGCATTTGGACACAGATGGGAAGGTTCCTTCCAGCCCTTTTGTTTTCGTAAAATGGGTAAACAATCAAACAGGACAAGTGCTGTTATTTGAGAAAAAGAATATTATCGCCGGCACTAACCAGAATTGGGTAAGTTTTAAACCATATGATGGCTGGACGCCGGGAAGCTATGATATTCGCTTTTATCAATTTACCTCAGAGCTTCAGCCAATTGCTCAATTGACTTATAATGTTTACTCAGTAGTTGAGTAAGACCTAAGAATCAAAACCCACAAGGCGCATCGATGGCGGCAATCACACCGCCACCAAGACACACCTCATCGATATAAAATACCGCTGATTGACCAGGGGTAACGGCACGTTGCGGCTCATCAAATACCACACGGACTTCACTGCCGTCATCATTTAGCGTATAAACACGGCAAGCCTGATCGGGCTGACGATAGCGAGATTTTGCCATACAGCGTAAGCCTTCCGTGCTAAAAATATCGGCAGGCGGCAAGCCATCGACCCAGTCAAGCTTATAAGCTTGTAGCTCATTACTCATTAGCATCGGATGCTCATGACCTTGACCGACGATTAAACGGTTTTTAGCCAAATCTTTTGCCAGTACAAACCAAGGCTCTTCTGGACGGTCTTTGACGCCGCCGATACCGATGCCGCCGCGCTGACCTAAAGTATAATACATCAAGCCATCATGCTGACCTATCACATGACCGTCGTCAGTGACGATATCGCCTTTTTGTGCTGGCAAGTACTGTTGCAAAAAGTCTTTAAAACGACGCTCACCAATAAAACAAATACCAGTAGAATCTTTCTTTTTAGCCGTCGCCAAGTCATGTTCTTCAGCGATTTGACGCACGACTGGTTTTTCAAGCTCACCAACGGGGAATAGCGTTTTAGCGATTTTATCGCCGCCGACCGCATGTAAGAAGTAGCTTTGGTCTTTATTATTATCCAGTCCACACAAGAGCTGGGCGACGGTTTCGCCGTTGTTATTTTCATAGTTCACGCTGCGGCGCGTATAATGACCGGTGGCAATATAGTCAGCACCGAGAGTCAACGCATAATCTAAAAACGCTTTAAATTTGATTTCTTTATTGCATAAAATATCTGGATTTGGCGTGCGTCCGGCTTTGTACTCTGCTAAGAAATGCTCAAAAACGCGATCCCAATATTCCATTGCAAAGTTGGCGGTGTGCAGCTTGATACCGATTTTGTCACATACCGCTTGCGCATCTGCTAGGTCGTCCATCGCCGTACAGTATTCGGTGCCGTCATCTTCTTCCCAATTCTTCATAAACAGACCTTCCACTTTAAAGCCTGCTTGCTGGAGCAAAACGGCAGATACGGAAGAGTCGACGCCGCCTGACATACCGACGATGACATGCTTACTGCTAGGATTGTCAATATCGGCAAGCGTCAAAGGACGATGGATGCTAAAAGCGTCTGAAACGGGTAGACTTGCGGTGTTTGGCGTGGCTGACATAAAATTGCTCAACAATTTATACCTCATCCAAAGTGTGACATGACGCTATTCATCAATAAAACGACTAAGAGTGATAGACTCAGGCAACTGATGAGGTCATTTCGTTTTTTGGACGGGGTATTTTGGTCTGGGTATTGTGATAAAATAAGCGTCATATTATAGCAGTTAATCGTAAGCGGTGGCGAGCTATGCACGCTCATGTTGCCTAAAAGCGCTTTAGAAATTTAGATAGCGGTTCTAAATTATTTCAATCACCCTTCATTCACTTAGTAATTCACTTGGAATAATAATGATAAAAATTGGTCAAGGTATCGATGTCCATGCGTTTCATAATACGGGCGAGCAGCAGCAATATGTGATATTAGCAGGCGTGCCGATAGAGCATACCCATAGTTTGCTGGCGCATTCTGATGGCGATGTGGTGCTCCATGCGCTTGCTGACGCGCTGCTTGGTGCATTGGCACTTGGGGATATTGGGCAACATTTCCCAGATACCGATGCCGCGCACGCTGGTTTGGATTCGCGCGTACTACTCCGTTATGTGTATGGTAAAGTCCAAGCTGCCGGTTATACTTTAGGGAATGCTGATATTACTGTGATGTGTGAGCGCCCAAAATTGGCACCCTATAATTTGGCAATGCGCGAAAATATCGCCAGTGACTTGCAAACGACTGTGAGTAATGTCAGCATTAAAGCCACAACGACTGAAAAACTGGGCTTTACTGGTCGCCAAGAGGGCATTATGGCCAATGCCGTGGTATTATTGGTACCAAATATGACAATGTCTGACGACAATACGGCTAGCAATACTATTTCTGATGTTAACGTTTCAGATGCTAATATGCCTGATGTTTAATCCCAAATGGCTTAGTAGTCAGTGATGAGGGTTGCAATAAACGGCAATCGCCCCATGTAGCAGCCACAGGCCAAATTTAGCGTGACATATCTCTTTTTGATAATAGTTTTAATAAATAGGAGCTTTTATGAGTGAGCAAACCCCAAATACTGCTGCAAACGATGTTGAACAGCTGATTCGTGATCAAATCAAAGACAATAAAGTCATCCTTTATATGAAAGGCACACCGCAGTTTCCACAGTGTGGTTTTTCTGCCAAGTCGATTGAGGTTTTGACCCAAATTGGCCGCCCGTTTGCTTATGTTAATATTCTAGAAAACCCAGAAATTCGTGCTACGTTACCGAAGATTGCTAATTGGCCAACGTTTCCACAGTTATGGATCGATGGTGAATTGATGGGCGGTTCAGACATTATTTTGCAAATGTACCAATCAGGCGAGCTAAAACCTTTGGTTGAAGCCAATAGCCCAGCTGCTTAATGGTTAAGCGTTTTTATTGGGCAGTTGATAAGCCTCAATAAATCGTGTAGAAATTGTAGCAAAGTAAACCCGAATAGCCTTTCTTCATGAAGAGGAATGGCTATTCGGGTTTTTTATTGTCTATGCAATTTATTGTTTTTATCGCTTTTAGCCCCATATAGTGTCCAAGATAAATATATTTTGCCTAAAAGCGAGAGTTATATGAGTAATCACTTAGCAAACACGGAATTGCCAAACACAGAATTAACGGAGCAGCAAGAGGCGGCTGAACAAGCGGTTATCGAAAAACGCCGCGAGTATCTAAAAAACGAATCAACCCGTTTAATCGATATGGCGGGCAATGAGCCAAATTCTGCCCTTAAATGTATCCATCAGCTTAGCGTAGCAGGCGGCGCAACTGAAGCGACTTATATTGCCATTGAGCAGCGTATCGTCGCGGATCAAGATGCAGCTGGTGCTTATCATATGGCATTATTGGCACAAAACACCCCTGATTTACCCATTGATGCACGGCAACTTATTGAGATGGTTGTGCTAAAGGGTGATAACGCTCAGCGTTTAGCTTTGCTAAAAAACTTGCCATTGCCGCCTGTTGAGATGATTAAAGAGCAAATCTTGGCCAGCGATGATGGTGATGCTATTGGGCAGATGAATGCCTATTTGCAGATTAACCCAGAAGGTTATGGCAGCCACCATATGCTGGCAAGTGGGCAGTCCGACCGTATTGTACCGCTCAGCCCTGGTAAATAAATCCCACCTAGGTTCATCAAGCTTCTATTGATACGCCTTGATAGTTAATTGCAATAATAGTTAATTTGAATAGTTTTTCGTATAACGTTTTTTCAGCGGCAAAAAATTGTTATAATTACCGGCTATCTAACCTATCTTTAATGGCTCATCTGAGTCGTTATCTTTTTTTAAATTCGACTGACGTTTATTTACCGGCAGCCATGCTATTTAACCATAGCCTCTGGCTCACGGTTGCGTTGAGAGTCAAGTGAGGCATACATGCAATACCCAAAAAATTACGACGTGGTAGTGATCGGCGGCGGTCATGCTGGCACAGAAGCTGCTCTGGCGGCCGCACGTATGGGGGCGCAAACTTTACTTTTAACGCATAACATCGAGACGCTAGGGCAGATGAGCTGTAACCCTGCGATTGGTGGTATTGGTAAGTCGCATTTGGTACGTGAGATTGATGCGCTTGGCGGCGCGATGGCATTAGCGACGGACAAATCTGGCATCCAATTTCGGGTGTTAAATAGCCGTAAAGGTGCTGCCGTGCGTGCTACGCGTGCGCAAGCGGATCGCATCCTTTATAAAGCCGCTATTCGTCATACGTTAGAGAATCAGCCAAACCTTGATATATTCCAACAAGCAGCAGATGATATCTTAGTCGAAAATGGTCGCGCGACCGCTGTTGTGACGGCAACGGGGATTATTTTTAACACCCAAACTGTGGTGCTGACTTCAGGAACGTTTTTAGGCGGTGTCATTCATATTGGTTTGGAGAATTCAAAAGGGGGACGCGCAGGCGATCAGCCTTCTATCAAGCTTGCAGATCGTTTACGCGAATTGAAATTACCCGTTGGTCGCTTGAAGACCGGGACGCCAGCACGTATTGATGCGCGTAGCGTTGACTTTAGTGTCATGACGGTACAGCCAGGCGATACACCGCTGCCGGTGATGAGCTATATGGGCGATGTGTCCATGCATCCTGAACAGGTCAATTGCTATATCACTCATACCAATGCGCGTACCCATGACATTATCCGTGAAAACCTAGACCGCTCACCGATGTTTTCGGGCAAAATCGAAGGCGTAGGGCCGCGTTATTGTCCATCAATTGAAGACAAGATTCACCGTTTTGCCGATAAAGACAGTCATCAAATCTTTATTGAGCCAGAAGGTTTGACCACACATGAGCTATATCCAAACGGTATCTCAACCAGCTTGCCGTTTGATGTGCAATTAGACTTTATCCATAGTATGAAAGGTCTTGAGAACGCACACATCACGCGTCCAGGCTATGCGATTGAGTACGATTATTTTGATCCACAAAACCTAAAACCAACGCTTGAGACCAAATCAATCGATCGTTTGTACTTTGCTGGTCAAATCAATGGTACGACCGGTTACGAAGAAGCGGGCGTACAAGGTTTATTAGCCGGCACCAATGCGGCATTGGTCACCTGTGAAAATAGTGAATTTGATATTTGGACGCCGCGCCGCGATGAAGCGTATCTTGGCGTACTGGTCGATGACTTGATTACGCATGGTACCACTGAGCCATATCGTATGTTTACCAGCCGCGCCGAATATCGTTTGCTACTGCGTGAAGACAATGCTGATCAGCGTTTGACTGAGACTGGTCGCAAGCTTGGCTTGGTAGATGATGTGCGCTGGCAAGCCTATCAAGAAAAAATGGAAGCCATTGCTACCGAAACCTCGCGCCTTAAAGACATTTGGGCAACCCCTGTTAATGCTTTAGGTCAGCAAGTCACGGCGCAGACAGGCGAGGTGCTGTCTAAAGAATCGACTGCGTATGATTTATTAAAACGTCCGCAAATACATTTTACGGATATCGCGGCGATTACTGGTTCTGAGGTTGATAGCCAAGTCGGTGAGCAGATTGAGATTTCTGTTAAATACGCCGGCTACATTGACCGTCAGCAAGAAGATATCGATCAGATGAAGCGTTTGGAAAATACTGCCTTGCCAATGGATTTTGACTATAGTGTGGTGTCAGGATTGTCCAATGAGATTGTGCAAAAGCTGGCGCAAATTCGTCCTGCCACGCTTGCCCAAGCGGGACGTATCAGCGGAGTCACGCCTGCTGCCATTCAGCTATTGGCGATGACCGTCAAAAAACAAAAGAAAGCCCAAGCGGCGTTAAACTCATAATAATGGTTTAGCAAATCTTGAAGCTTTAACCTATGATTATAAAAGAAGCCCGTAATGACAAAGCGTTATGGGCTTTTTTATGGTAAATACCTTAACAATTTCAAAACAGTTTGCCGATGTAAAACTTGATAATTTAAGACGTGCTGGTTTAAAAAATAGAAAGCTTTAAAAATAATTAAAAGTGAATAACAAGGAGAAAATCTATGCCTTACGATAAATTGTCTGAATTACCCGATTCGGTAAAAGATAATCTGCCAAAGCATGCGCAAGAAATCTTTTTGGCCGCATTCAATAGCGCCAGTAAACAATATGACGATGAATCACGCTGGTTTGCTACCGCATGGGCCGCTGTCGAAAACAGTTATGAGAAAAACTCGGATGGCAAGTGGGTGAAAAAGTCTGATTAGGGCGTGTTTTCATTTTAAAAATTTAACCATTTTTAGCCCATTTAGATATACATCGATTGAATTGAGAACACACCCTCGTATTCAAATCAGCAATAGCGGCGTTATATACACTATAATAAAATAGCTTTCCGTTATCCAAGCTAACCCATTTTAAAATACCTACTCACCATTGCTGTTTATTTAACAATATAGCTTTGGATATATTCATAACCTGAGCTTATTTATGACCGCTGCTATTATTTTTGCCATTACCATCGTATTGCCCAACCTTGTTTTGATGGGGTTGGGTTTTTTTATGCAAAGGCGCGGCGAGGCAAGCCAAGCTTTTATCGATCAAGCATCCAGCTTTGTCTTTAATTACTGTTTGCCGTGCTTACTGTTTTTTAGCGTGGTTGATAGTGAGGTCGATTATGCCAAACAAATGACTTTAATCATTGCTGGTATTGTCGTGACCTTTATTTTGTTTATAGGCGCAGAAATTTATGCCAAGGCTTTTGTCGATAAGCCTGCCGACCAAGGGGTGTTTGTACAAGGTATCTTTCGCAGTAATATGGCGATTATCGGTCTGGCAACCGTCGCTAATGCCTACGGCGAGCAGGGTTTAAGTATTGGTGCCGTCTATATGGGGGTAGTGACGATATTATTTAATATCTTAGCGGTCATTACCTTAAGCCGGGTGTCTAAAAGCGCGGACGATACGTGGATCAGTCGCAGCATAATGATTGTCAAAAAACTGTTTACCAATCCGTTAATTATCGCCTTGGTCGCAGCTTTTGCTTATAAAGCCCTGCCGTTACCGCCTATTAGCGGGGTTATTCATACGACTGGCGACTTATTGGCAGCGGTGGCATTGCCGTTGGCACTGATTTGCGCGGGTGCAAGTATCGATTTAAAGTCGATGTTGCATCCATCTGGCCTGTCTATGCAAGCCAGTATTGGACGTATTGTGATTGCGCCTATAATCGCTATTGCAGTCGGATTGGGTTTTGGCTTATCAGGCGTGCATATGGGTGTGTTATTTTTGATGGTGGCGTCACCGACGGCGGCGGCCAGTTATGTGATGGCGAAAGCCATGGGCGGTAATGATATATTGGCGGCCAATATTTTAGCATTTACCACCGTGGTGGCAATGTTTGGTATGGCGATTGGCGCGGCGATATTACGCGGATTAGGGTGGATATAGCACCGATAATAATGCTAGGTATATGAGAAATGCTTTCGCTTTTAATAAAAATAAAAACAGTCGTTATAAAAAAGTCCCCTTTTTCAATTGGAAAAGGGGACTTTTAACATTTATTGTCGTTATCTCATATTGTCTTTATCATGCTTATTCACGCGGCGATGTTTGCGTTTAGGGCTAACACGATACGTCAAATAACCGCCAATAATCAAGACCACAATAAAAGCGACGATGTATAAAAATATTGATGAGCCGATAAAGGCAGAAGGTTCCATGACCATAATCTCCTTAAGGTTTATCAATAATTATGCAAGCGGCGCAAGTTATTGTAAAGTAAACAAGTTTAACTCAGATGTAAGTTCAAGTGAACGCAGACGCGCTGCTTGATCGTAAACGTTGGCAGTGACAATCAGCTCATCTGGTTGATACTTTGCGATAAATTCTGCCAGTTTTGGTTTGACCGTTTCGACAGAACCAACAAATGACACCGATAAAGCGTTGTCTACCATCATTTTTTCCGCCGGGCTCCAGATGTTATCCATATCATGAGTTGGCATTGGCATTTGTCCACGCTCACCGCGGCGCAAGCGGACAAAGCTTTGCTGTGCTGAAGTAAAGTGATAATGAGCAGTTGCGTCGTCGTCAGCCAGTAGCAGGTTAGCCGCCAGCATCACATAAGGCTTATCTAGATGCGCCGATGGTTTAAACTGTTCGCGATAGGCATTAATCGCTTGTGTCATCATCTGCGGCGCAAAATGCGAGGCAAAAACGTATGGTAGGCCTAAATGCGCCGCTAGAGTGGCACCAAAAAGTGACGAGCCCAATATCCAAATAGGAATGTTTGATTTCGCCCCTGGGAATGACTGCACAGGACTGTCATCGGTGCCATCACCTAAGAAATACATGAGCTCTTGGACGTCTTGCGGGAAACGATCAGCATCTTGCATTTGACGGCGCAGCGCCTGAAATGTTGCACCATCGGTACCTGGCGCGCGGCCTAAACCTAAATCGACACGGTCACCGTATAACGCCTGTAAGGTACCAAACTGCTCAGCGATGATAAGCGGTGCATGATTGGGCAGCATGACGCCACCAGCCCCGATGCGTATGCGCTTGGTTTGGCTACCGATGTGCGATAATAGCACCGATGTCGCTGCACTAGCGATACCCGGCATATTGTGATGCTCGGCCATCCAATAGCGGTTGAAACCAGATTTTTCTGCTTGCTGCGCGATAGCAACGGTTTGGGCAATGCCTTCAGCGATGGTTTTGCCTTCGGGTACGGGTGCTAAATCTAAAAATGATAATGGAATTGTGTTGCTCATGATTCACCTATTTTTAAGTTGTCGCCTTGTAACGACGTTTTTATAGTTAGTTTTTAAATATCAGGAATGAAAAGCAGGCTGATGATTCAATAGCTCATATGATGGGGCAGTTATAGAGAATATAAAGGTCAGCACTTAAGATAGTAACAAATCATAATAATTTGCGCCGTATATAAGAGCAAAAAAGCACCGCTATCTATTGAGAACGGTGCCGTTTGTATTTATGAGAAAAACGATGATTAAGCTAAGTGCTTGAAGTTATTACGAATTGCTTAAGCGCTGAGTTTTAAAAAGCTACTCCTTAAAAAGCTACTGGCTCAGTTAATAACTACTGACTAAATTGCTTTTGGCATAGCTCCATAAAGGCGCGTCCGTATTGACGGATTTCTGCATCATCACGTACCGCCATCCAACTGGTAAAACGCCCAAAATGATCGACAGGAATGGCGGTTAAATTATGATAATGGCTTGGCTCAAATGCCATTTCAGCGATAATACCAATACCCAATCCTAATCCAACATAAGTGCTAATCACATCGGCATCAAGGGCGGCGAGTACGATATCAGGCTCAAGGCCTGCATCGCTAAAGGTTTTATCAATCGCGCCGCGTCCCGTAAAGCCGCCGTGATAAGTCACAATCGGGTAGCTGGCAAGGGTTGGTAAATCAATCGATTCTAAACCCGCCAGCTCATGGTCGCTCGGTACAATAACCCGATGCGTCCAGTCGTAATAACGGTAGCAGCGTAGATAATCATTGTGCAACAAAGATTCGGTTGCAATGCCAATATCCGCCTGCCCACGAATAACCATCTGGGCGATGGTCTCGGGATCTGCTTGTTGCAGAATTAAATTGACCTTGGGAAAACGATCTTTAAATTCTTTGACCACTTTTGGCAATACATAACGCGCTTGCGTGTGCGTGGTCGCAATGGTCAGTGTGCCAATATTGGGATTATTAAAATCCAAACTGAGGTTTTCGATGGTCCGGATTTCAGCAAAGATAGATTCGATATGCGGCATGAGTGCCGTGCCCATGGTCGTCAGCCCTGTCAGGCGTTTGCCTTGGCGCACGAACACTTCGGTTTTAAGCTGGTTCTCAAGTGCCGCGATATGCTTTGATAGACTCGATTGGCTGGTATGCAGCACGGTAGCTGCTTGACTCAAATTATAGCCATTGATTACCGTATGCCACACTGTTTCCAACTGTTTGAGCTGGATTTGTAGATGCCGCTGATTGACCACTACGTCGATTGCCATCATTTAACCCTATATATAAATATACAAACCTCGTCTGTATATAAAAGTAAAAAACTACAAGTATTCAATAAGTCGCTAGTGTAAATCAAAGTTATTATTCTCGTATATAATAAATGGCTATGAATTTATACTAATTTGGAATATAGAGTAATTTATTTTTCTTAAATTGACAATAGATGTTTGAAGCAATAGACAACGAGAGAAAGATTGTTTTAATGTTTAGGTGAGCTACTGATACACGACGTTACCGTATTGAAATAAATGGTGTTGCCAAATGCTATGGTTATTAAGTTAATGCAAAAACATCTAGTCAAGGTTAGCGTTCTCAAGTACCATAATTCAATTTTGTGCTAACGATGGTTTTTGTGCAACGCTGAGCAATTTTTATCGATCCTTTTTATCCGTATTACTGAGAAATGATTGATAAAAATTGTGCGCAGTTGTGTTTTTTATCTCAATTTTTGGTGAGTGATTATGTCTGCTGTCCAACCTGTAACGCCTGAACAACCGATTGCCGAAAAATCATGGGCAGAAGCCGCCAAGGCTTATCTAGATTCGCGCGTTATTATCATGTTGTTTTTAGGGTTTTCGGCCGGTATTCCTATTTTACTTATTTTTTCCAGTCTGTCGTTATGGTTAAGAGAAGCAGGCATTGACCGCGGTGTCGTCACCATGTTCAGCTGGGCAGCATTGGGATACTCATTTAAGTTTATTTGGGCGCCATTAATCGACGCGCTGCCGGTGCCTTTTTTGACCAAATGGTTGGGTCGCCGCCGTAGCTGGATGGTGGTATCGCAGCTGCTGATTGTATTGGCTATCTTTTTGATGGCGACAGTCAATCCTGTTAGCGAAGACGTATTGGTTTATATGGCGGGTGCGGCGGTTTTGCTGGGCTTTTCTTCTGCCACCCAAGATATCGTCATTGATGCTTACCGCATTGAGCTGGCACCGCCATCGATGCAGTCTATTTTATCCTCTATTTATGTGTCAGGTTACCGCATTGGTATGATTGTGGCTGGGGCAGGCGCGCTGTATTTAGCAGATTATTTTGGTTCAACGGAAAGCTTTTATAGTTATGAAGCGTGGCGCAATACCTATTATATTATGGCCGGAGTGATGACTTTAGGTATATTGACTACCTTTGCCAGTTATGAGCCAACCGCTGAGATTTTGCAAAATAATAAACAAAGAAACAACCTCAAAGTTTTCTTAATTTACTCAGCGTTACTATTAATACCGGCGTTGTTGTTTAGCGCTATATATCTTGTCAATATTCTGATTAATAAAGTTTTTGATAGTAGCATTGCGCTGATACCGCTGATAGCCATGCCGAGCATTAAGTTCTACTTTTTAGCATTGGTTGCTTGTGCGCCATTGCTGCTGCTTTATTTTATGATTAATCAACCTAAAATTATTAATAAAGCGCCATTAGTGGCTGAAACCCGCGAAGACTATGTCAGATTGGTTTTATTGTTTGTGTTTGCCGTCGTCGCATTTATCGCCGCCTATGTTTTGATAGGACAAGGATTGCCTGAGTTTGAAGGCGTGTTTGTCAGCTTTATCAGTGAGACGCTGCATTTGCTAACAAGCTTAGCCGTAGCGCTGGCAGCGGGTTATGCCTTGGTAAAAGTCGGTCTGGTGAAAAAAGAAATTGCGATGGCAACCTGGATTGAGCCTATCTTAGATTTCTTTAGACGCTATGGTAAAAAGGCGTTATTGTTATTGGCCTTGATTGGTTTGTACCGTATCTCAGACATCGTGGCAGGGGTGATATCAAACGTCTTTTATCAAGACATGGGCTTTAGTAAAACCGATATTGCCAATGCGGTCAAACTGGTTGGCGTCATTATGGCGATTGCTGGTGGTTTCTTAGGTGGGCTGTTGGCGCAGCGTTTTCGTATCATGCACGCCATGATGATTGGCGCTATTCTCGCTTGTGCGACCAATTTATTATTTGTGGTGCTGACTTACAACCCTGGCAGCTTGCCGATCATGTATATGGCGGTGATATTTGATAATTTAGCCGCTGGTCTTGCCAGCGCCGTATTTATTGCTTTCTTATCGGCATTGACCTCTATACGTTTTACCGCGGTACAATACGCTATTTTTTCTTCATTGATGACTTTGATACCTAAAGTCATGGGTGGCTATTCGGGCTCTATCGTTGATAGTATGGGCTATCCGTTCTTCTTTATTTTTACCTTTGCGATTGGTATTCCAATTTTAGCGCTGATTTACTTTGTTGATAAATATATCGTTATTGGTGATAACGACGATATTTATGGCGATAGCGATAGCGATGGTGAAGGCGGCAGCGGTATTGGCGATAAGTTAACCAAAGCCAATCCAAACCTAACGGATACCAAAGAGCCGCCCCGCGCTTCAGAGTAGTTAATGCATGACATATAGCCAGTTCAACAGGCTTATTTAGTAAACAGTAATTTTACGAGTTATCTATGAAAGCAGCTACCATTGGGCAAATAAAACAAAAAATTCAGCAATTGACGAATGCAGCTGCAAGCAGTCATTTGCCCTCGTTTTGGCTCACTGATTGGTTGTTGTTTGTCATTGAGCAGCCAAGCTCTTTTTTAATCACGGATGAAAACTATCAACTGACCGATAGCGAGCTTACGCAATTTCATGCGGGTGTGACTAAGATGCAGCAGGGCACGCCCTTGGCGTATTTAACGGGACAGCAAGAATTTTGGTCGCTGAATTTTAAAGTCAATGAGCATACATTGATACCGAGGCCCGATACTGAAGTATTGATCGAACAAGTATTAGCTTGGATAAACTCTCAACCAAAAAGTGCCGATGGCAATAATAAACCAAATCGCCTCTTAGATTTGGGCACTGGCTCTGGCTGTATAGCGATTAGCCTCGCGCATGAGTTAGATAAGCGTCAGCCAAACAATAAGGCTGAGAAATGGCAAGTGGTTGCCGTTGATTTATCGCTAGAAGCGTTAAAAGTCGCTAGGCATAATGCAATGGTAAATGAGGTTGCTGCTGATATTAAGTTTATCCAAAGCAGTTGGTATGAAGTGCTGTCTGCTCAGGATGAGCCATTATTTGATGTGATTGTGTCTAATCCGCCTTATATTGATGAAGAAGATGAGCATTTAGCAAGACTGGTCGCCGAGCCGATTAGCGCCTTAAGCGCCCCCAATCATGGACTTGCCGATATAGCGCATATTGTTAAGCAGGCGCCGCAACACTTACGTAAAGGTGGGCTTTTAGCAATTGAGCATGGTTTTGATCAAGGTGCGAAAGTTCGTCAGCTATTTTTGGACAATCGTTTTGAGTCTGTTCATACTGTGCAGGACTTTGGCGGTAATGACAGGGTGACTTTAGGTCAGCTGTTATAATTGGTTTTTAAGAGTACGTTTTTAAAGGTGAGTCTTTAAGAATAGGTTTTTAATAATGGATATTTTGCTTATAACTTGTGGTGAAAAATAGTGGTAGAAAGTATGACGCACTCCAAAGAAACAGGACAGCTAACAGATGCAGAGCTGCTGCGTTATGCGCGGCAGATATTACTTGATGGCTGGGATATCGATGCGCAGCTACGTTTAAAAGCCTCGCGAGTCGTGATGATTGGCGCAGGCGGTCTCGGTTGTCCTGCTTCTGAGATGTTAGTGCGGGCAGGGCTTGGGCAAGTGCAGCTGATTGATGATGATGTGATTGAAGCCAGTAATCTACAACGGCAAACGCTATTTTTACCTGAAGATATTGGCAAACCTAAGGCGCTGACAGCGGCTCATATGCTGAACAAAATTAACCCTTTGGTTAGGGCGCGTGGGACCGTGGCCAGATTGAGTGAAGACAATGCTTATGAGCTGCTTGAGATGGCATCTGGTAAGCCTGACTTACTTTTAGACTGCACGGATAATTTTGCCACTCGCGATATCATCAACCGCATTAGTGTGCGTTACCAGATTCCGTTATTATCCGCTTCAGCGATAGCCACGCAAGGACAATTGGCACTATATGAGCCGCACTTAAATACCGGCTGCTATCATTGCGTCTTTGGTTCGGTAACAGTCGATGCAGCAGCGGATGAACGTACTTGTGCCAATTCAGGGGTACTCGCCACTACGCCCGCTATTATGGGTAACTTGCAAGCCAATGCAGCGCTACAATATCTAGGATTAACCAAAAATCCACTGACAAATAAGCTGTTAATATGGGATGGTAGCCAGATGCAGCAACGACTGATGGGCTATCGCAAAGATGTGCATTGTCCGATTTGTGCCAAACATTAGCAAGTTGCTCAAGCTTTTTAACTCTTCCTATCCTCATAACCTCCTTTTTATTACCATAGTTGTTTTTTTATGAAAATTCATCGTCCGCATTTATTAAAGCATACCTTTAATGTCGTTAATCGTGTGCGCCAAACCGCAAGCGTTGCTGGTTTGTCAGCACTGAGAGTGGCAAAGGGTGAAAAACCCGATGCGATGCTGTTAAAAGAAACCTTTGAGCAATTGGGCACGACTTATATTAAAATCGGGCAGTTTATCGCCAGTACGCCGTCATTATTTCCGCGCGAATATGTAGAGGCGTTTCAAAGCTGTTTAGATCAAACGACGCCCTTATCCTATGCCTATATTGAACAGGTATTAAAAGAAGAGCTGGCCGCCGCTGGCCTGTCGCTTGAAGAGATTTTTGCTTATATTGACGAAAAACCACTCGCTTCAGCGTCTATTGCCCAAGTGCATGCCGCGCGTTTACATAATGGCGATGAAGTAGTGCTAAAGGTACAAAAACCAGGCGTTGAAACGATTATGCAAACCGATTTGGGCGTCTTGCACGCTATGACCAAGTTGGTTGAGCTACTAATGCCTTCGATGCGCTTTGCCAGTATTGCGCCAATCATCGATGAGATTCGTCTGCGGATGCTTGCCGAAACCGATTTTATTGCTGAGGCGCAAAATATCCGTGATTTTCAGCAGTTTTTAGCGATATCAGGAAATACACGCGTCGTTGCGCCAACTGTCTATGAGGAGCTGACCACCAAGCGCGTGCTGACTATGAGCCGCTTATACGGCGTTTCTATGGTAGATGAAGCCGCCATGCGTCAGTATTGTAATGATCCGGCGCAAGTGATGGCAGATACCCTTAATACTTGGTTTGCCAGTTTGATGCTGTGTAATAGTTTCCATGCAGATTTGCACGCGGGTAACTTGATGCTATTAACCGATGGGCGTATTGGTTTCTTAGACTTCGGTATCGTTGGTAAATTAAAAGCGGAAAGCTGGCGCGCCTGTATGGGTATGATGCAAGCAATGCAAGACAGTGATTATCAAGCAATGGCGCGCCATATGGTTGATATGGAAATGACTCATGGCGGCAATCAGGTTGACGTCGCGGCATTGGGCAATGATTTGCAGCGTATGATGAAAACCATCATGGCAGAAGACAAAGCCTTTACCAGCGGTGTGCCTTTTAATAGTAAAGAGCAAGCTGATGAGCTCAATAAAATGATGCTAGAGATTGTTGAGGTCGGCAAGCGTCATGGTATTCATTTCCCACGTGACTTTGCCTTATTGACCAAGCAAATGCTCTATTTTGATCGCTTTATGCGCACGCTTGCCCCTGACATGGATATGTTTAGCGATCAGCGCGTGCAAATGCTAGGGCAGACAAAAGCAGCTGAACAAGCAAGCAATCCAATTCGCAATATTTCTTAGTAGTAAGCACGTGATAGCAGTAAGTGTTGTATTGAGACGTTTTTCTATTTTTAATTGGTTAGGTATGGCTTTTTTTAACACAAAGGATTGTGGGCGTTTTGCCACAAAATGGCTCTGTCATGATGACTGCTCTTAAAAGCCGTGCTGCTACTATTATTACCCATCAAACGGCGATTGCTTGCATAGGGTTGTATTGTCTGGCAGTAGTGATGGGGTTTGGGCGCTTTTTATTTACCGCCACCTTACCTGATATCATGACGCAATTATCGTTATCGACGGTCATTGCAGGTTGGCTGGCTTCGGTCAATTATAGTGGTTATTTTATTGGGGCGCTGATTGCGATGTTTGTGCCCCAGCGTTTGACATGGCAAATGCTCATAACATGGACAGCCGTCAGCATCGTGACCACCATGCTATTGGTGGTGCCAAATCTGTCATTAAATAGCTGGTATGTTATTCGGTTACTATCGGGTATCGCCAGCGGTGTGGCCATGATTTTAAGCTCATCGCTGGTTATTCAAAACTTTAGCAATGAGCGCCGCTCAGTGCTCTCAGCTTTGCACTATGCGGGGATTGGCGTCGGTATCAGTGCCTCTGCCGTCTTGACATGGTGGCTATTAACGCTCGGTTATCATTTTGATATTATTTGGCTGGTAGCAGGAGTTATCAGTCTGCCGTTATTATGGCTACTTTATGCTATCAGACCACAAAGCTTGATTTCGTCCGCTTCACACTCATCTCAATCCACGTCCTCTAATTTACAATCCTTTCAGCAAAAGGCTCTCAAATCGAAGCCTGCCGAATTAAACCATAACAATCAAAACCTATCTGTACCGCAAGCTTATCGTAATTTTAAACGTTCGTTATATGAAGCGGCCGCTGGTCATAGCAAGGCGATTGCATTACTGTCGGCAAGTTATGTGCTGGCGGGGTTTGGTTATATTACGTCGGCGACTTTTTTGCCAGTCATGGCAACGCAGCGCCTGACAGCACAAAGCTATGCAGGGCTACTGATTTGGTTGGTGGTTGGTATCTTTGCCATGCTATCGAACCCTATTTGGGGCGCGCTTGCCAAGCGTATTGGCGAAAGCAGAACCTTGATGGGGTTGACGTTATTACAAGCGTTTGGCATGTGTTTACCGCTATGGTTTGATGGCGCTATTGGCTTGTACGGTAATGCGGTGATTTTAGGATTAACCTTTGTCGGTATGGTGTCAATGACGCTAAATTTAATTAAAAATATCAATCCCGCTTACTCAAATTTGCTGATTGGACTGGCAACTTTGGCCTATGCCATAGGGCAGTTCATAGGGCCGCTGGTCACGGTAGCGCTGGCAGGGAAACAGGATAATTTTAACGCGGGTTTATTGGTCGCAGCGAGCGGTTTATTAGTGGGATTGGTTTTAGTCTTCTTTTTTCAGCGTCAAGCTCAAAAGCAGTCAAACTAGACCACGCTACGGCTAAAGACTTCTCGTAGCTCAAAACTGGTATGCACTTGAGCGACGCCTTCGATGCGATTGAGCCTATGTAATAAAAATTCTTCATAATGTGCCATATCACGCACCCGTACTTTGATTAGATAATCTTCGGTGCGACCGGTGACAATACTACAGCTCACCACTTCATCGAAACTTTGAATTTTCTCTTCAAAATGCTCAAAGCGATCTGCAGTATGGCGATCCATACTAATCGCAATAAAAACGGCTAAAGGATAGCCAAGTTTTTGCGCATCGGTCTGGGTATGGTAGCCGGTGATAATACCTGCTTCTTCCAAGCGTTTGATACGGCGCGCGCAAGGGGTCGCCGATAAATTCACCTGCTCGGCAAGCTCGGTAATACTCATACGTGCTTGGGTTTGTAGTAAGCGTAATAACTGTTTGTCGGTAGCATCAATATCTATAGGTAAAACATTGTTCGTATGATTATTTAACATCGGATATCACCTATCTAGTGGAATAATCTAATTATAGGTGAGACAGTGGTCTATTTCACTAAAATTTTATAAATAGTAGCTAAATAAAGCTGATTTCTAGCACAGAAACTTTGTTATTATAATGGTATAAACTTTTATTATCTCGTATGATAAAGAGTGCTTGGTCATTAGTTGCCCAGTTAAAACTATACTTCAACTCAGCTCTTTATGTTATCTAAGGATTGATTATGCCTAATCAAGCAACACGCAATGCAGACCGCGCGCCTGCAAAAGTCACCCCAAAAAATGCCGCTTTTGATTTCCGTAAATATCGTCCATTTGCGTTTGCTCCTGTGCTAGCAGATCGTACATGGCCGAGCAAGACGATTGAGAAATCACCAATTTGGGCAAGCGTGGACCTGCGTGATGGCAATCAGGCGCTGATTGATCCGATGACCATTGAACAAAAAATGCGCTTTTTTAAAACCTTGGTCGATGTGGGTTTTAAAGAGATTGAAATTGGTTTTCCGTCGGCGGCGCAAGTAGAGTTTGATTTTGCTCGCAAGTTGATTGAAGAAAATCATGTCCCTCACGATGTGACCTTGCAAGTATTGGTGCAGGCGCGTGAGCATTTGATTGCTCGTACTTTTGAGTCATTAAAAGGCGCGAAGCGTGCCATCGTTCACGTCTATAACTCAACCAGTCGTGTACAACGCGAAAAAGTATACGCTAAAGATAAAGCAGAAATTAAAGAGATTGCCATTACTGGCGCTAATTTATTGGTTGAATACGCAGCCAAATATCCTGAAACAGAATGGGTATTTCAGTATTCGCCTGAAAGCTTTAGCCAAACAGAAACTGAATATGCGGTCGAAGTCTGTGACGCAGTTTGTGAGGTTTGGCAGCCTGAAAACGGCCAAGAAGTGATTTTAAACTTGCCAGCGACGGTTGAAGCATCAACGCCAAACGTATTTGCCGACCAAGTAGAGTATTTTTGTCGTCATATTGCCAAGCGTGAGCATGTCACGGTAAGCTTACATACACATAACGACCGTGGCTGTGCGGTAGCTGCTGCCGAGCTTGGCGTGCTTGCTGGTGCCGATCGTATCGAGGGCACTTTGCTTGGCAATGGCGAGCGTACGGGTAATATGGATATCATGGTGATGGCGATGAACTTGTTTAGTCAAGGTATCGACCCAGAGCTTGATTTTAGTAATATGAGCGAGATTGTACAAGTGGTGAGCGAGTGTAATAACTTGCCACTACATCCGCGTCATCCATACGTTGGTGAGCTTGTGTTTACCGCCTTCAGCGGCTCGCATCAAGATGCCATCAAAAAATCTCTTGATTACAATGAAAAACATCAAGATGAAACCGATAACGTTTGGGACGTTGCTTATCTGCCAATTGATCCGGCGCACATCGGTCGCAGCTATCAAGATGTGGTCCGTATCAATAGCCAATCTGGTAAAGGCGGCGTTGCTTATATCTTGCAGCGCAATTATGGCTTTAATTTACCGCGCTGGATGCAAATTGACTTTAGCGGCGTGGTCCAAAAACAAGCGGAAAGCGCTGCTCGTGAATTGCAAAACGATGAAATCTTACAAGCCTTTGAAGAGACATATTTGCAGCAAGGCAGCTTCGAGCTTCTAGATTATAGTGTCAATAACAAGGGCGGCGAGGTCTACTTTAACGGTCAAGTACAGATGAATGGCGACACCATTACTATTGACGGAACCGGTAACGGTCCTTTGTCATCGTTTATTGATGGGCTTGCGCAGCACACAGGTAAATCTATCCATGTTATCAACTACGCTGAACACGCGATTAATCCGCAGCACAACAGCGGTAATGGTATCGATGATGATACCAACAATGACAATAAAACCAACGCCAATGCCGCAGCTTACATTCAACTAAATGTTGACGGTGATGTTTACTCAGGCATCGGCACTTGTAGTAGCACGGTATCAGCGATGCTGAAAGGCGCGTTATCTGCTTTTGCTCAAGCGGCTAGTCCAGTTGCTGCTTAATATCGCCTTTAGCCGATAATAAAATAGTTCGATTTACGATGTTAATCTATAACGCCATGGCTTTTGCAAATTAGCCATGGCGTTATTTTTGTGTATATACACTTAATATTTGGTAGGTGAGTTTTAAAAACAATATTGGGCATGAATTTATTGGTGAAGGTTTACGTTGAGGTCAGGGTTGGTCAAAGTCGTACGACTAATAGCATAATGTTACTTGTGTTTTTGGTGTCTAAGACTTACGCTAATGTACGTCTTATTTATTATTATAATATTAAAAAAGGTTAATTATGGAACCTATATCTTTTGCTTCATTTTCATTGGCCTCTATTTTAGCGTCACTGCCAGTGAACGGTGAAGCGGTTAGCAAACCTACCGTTACCACCCATATCAGTCCCGCTATCGCCGGACAGTGGGAGATAGATTTAGACAGTGGTATTACGATGACTAAAGAAGCGCAAGCTAAGCAAGCGGCGTCAAAGATAGAGCAGGGCAAAATTGATGAACCAAAAGTAGGCACTGGCGCTGAGGGTGGCGTGTTGACCCAAAATGAAAAGCGTATCGTTAAGGTGCAGCCAACTAGCAGTAAAAACCTGTTAACCGCTAAGTCTACTCAATGTCGGGAAATTTATAATTTTGCTGCCGATAATGAGATGTGGGCAGTCAGTGGCAAAGAATGGACTTACGGGCGCTACTTAGTCACCCATCGTGATGAAGGCTTGCCTATTATTGCGCTAAAAACGGTTTATGATAATAACGAAGTCGATTGCTCGGGTAATCAGGTAGATCAAACTGGCGAGGCATTAATAGCGTTTTTGAACCATGAAGGCAATAAAATGCAGTGGTGTGCCGATCCTGAGGGTACAGAATGCTTTATGAATTTCACCAGAATATTACCTTAGCATTCTTTTAGCGTTATTTATAAAATTTAAGCAGCACTTTATAAAATTTAGACATATAAAAAAACCGCTATCTTTTAGGTAGCGGTTTTTTTAATTTCTGCTTAAACAAAAAGACTAAGACTAACTAAGAAGCAGAATCAGCTTTATCTTTATTAGACGTTAATAACTCTCTTTCTAGATAATGAATGTTTTGCGCTTCATTAACAAATTTATCATCCGCTAAAATCACATCACGATGCAAGGATATATTGGTTTTGATACCTTCAATCACCAATTCGTCAAGCGCATGCAGGGTTTTAGATATCGCTTGCTGACGTGTTTGACCGTGACAGATCAGCTTGCCAATCAAGGAATCATAATAGCTTGGAATCTCATAACCAGGGTAGAGGTGCGAGTCAAAACGCACGCCCGCGCCACTTGGGGCAAACAACTGGCTCACTGTGCCAGGACAAGGCATAAAGGTCGCTGGATCTTCGGCATTGATACGGCACTCTATGGCATGACCTTGAATTTCAATCTCGCTTTGACGATACGATAAACCGTAGCCGGCGGCGATTTTAAGCTGTTCAACGACGACATCGATACCGGTAATCATCTCAGTCACTGGATGCTCAACCTGCACCCGAGTATTCATCTCAATAAAAAAGTATTCATTATTTTCAAATAAAAACTCAAACGTACCCGCGCCGCGATATTTCACCAGCTCACAAGCTTTGACGCAAGCATCTAAAATAGGCTGACGCACATCGTCAGGGATATCTGGGGCAGGTGCTTCTTCTAAGACTTTCTGGTGACGACGTTGTAATGAACAATCGCGGTCATATAGATGAATGGCATTGCCGTTACCATCGCCTAGTACTTGCACTTCTACGTGGCGAGGATTTTGGAGATAACGCTCCATATAAACGGTATCATCACCAAACCACAGCTCAGCCTCTTGTTTGGCAGCTTGTACTTGGCCAATAAGCTCATCAAAACGCTCAACAACGCGCATACCGCGGCCACCGCCACCAGAAGCAGCTTTAATCAAGAGGGGAAAGCCGATATTACGCGCTTGCTCTTCAGCGTTATGCAGAGTGACGGCACCCACTGAACCAGGAACTGTTGGTACGCCTGCTTTTTTCATGGCATTAATGGCGGATACTTTATTGCCCATTAAGCGAATGTGGTCAGCATTGGGACCGACAAAGGTCAAACCAGCTTCTTCAACGCGTTCAGCAAACTCAGCATTTTCTGCCAAAAAACCATAACCGGGGTGAATGGCGTCAGCGCCAGTGATTTCAGCGGCGGTCAAAATGGTGCTAATATCGAGATAGCTTTGGTTGGCGTTGGGTTTGCCAATACAGATTGCTTCATCAACAAAACGCAGATGCATCAAATTGGCATCCGCCGTTGAATAGACACCGACGGTCTCTATGCCAAGCGCCTTGCAAGCTCGAACGATACGTAGGGCAATCTCACCTCTATTGGCGATGAGCAGTTTTTTTATCATGGGGTCATCCTTGTCAAAGCGGCAGTCATTGATAGCCTCGCTATTTTAGACATTGTAAATGCAAACTGCGCTACATCAAATTTAGACAAATCGAGCGCTGATGTCGATGAATAATAACGAAGTATCAATTATTACAAAGTAAAGGTTGGCAGATAGCGTTACGCTTTATAGCGTATGACTGGCTGACCAAACTGTACCACTTCAGAATTATCCACTAAGATTTCATCAATGACGCCGCTTTGAGTCGCTTCAAGAGGATTCATGATTTTCATGGCTTCAATGATACCAAGCGTATCGCCTGCTTGTACTTTTTGACCGACCTTTACAAATGGCGGGTCGTTAGGACTTGGCGCTGAATAATAAACACCCACCATTGGCGAGGTTTCAACGCTGCCAGCTTTGACGGCGGCTTTTGCTGGGGCAGCGACAGGTGCAGCACCTGTGGCAGGCGCAGCCATCATCGTTGGTGCGGGCGCATCATAGTGACGAGTTAGACTGATGTGTTCGTCATCTGAGCTGATTTCTAAATTAACCAGTTCACTTTCTTCCATGAGTGCGATCAGGGTGCGTATTTTTTCAATATCCATAATTTTAATTTTGCCTTGTACTAATTTCTAGAAAAAAAATAGTGTAACTAAATATTGTATTGGTAATTGCTAATGATACCTATATTCACGCCAATGAGCAATCGATGTACAGTTGTTAACTGAGTTTTTTTACATATTATGACGTAAGCGTGCTTAAGCGTAAGAAATATTCAATGATTTATCATAGTCGATGTCATAAGGTAGCGCCAGTCATGGTTACTAGACGCTACGTTTGAACCAAGCGTATGACAGTATCAGGCCCATAATGTCGTCAAGCGTTTTTGCTGATAGCGCAGACGCAGACTTAATAATATAGACGATAATAATAAGCCTGTGATGAGCGCCATCCAAAAACCCTGCGCACCAAGGTCAGTGAAGCGCACCAGATAGACGCCAAGCGGTAAAGCAACCAACCAATAACAAAATAGCGTCACCCACATCGGCACAGTGGTATCTTGCATACCGCGTAATATACCAGCGACATTAACTTGCCAGCCATCAAATAATTGATAAGCGAGGGCAAAAATGAGTAAGTGCATGGCTTGCGCGCGTACCACAGGATTGTCGGTGAATGCCGCCGCCAATTGCGGTCTAAATAACCAAACGCCAAGCATAGAAACCAGCGCAATGATAACCGTCCATACAAGCCCTGTGGCTAATACTTGACGCAGCGCCATCAGATTTTTTTCACCAAAGCGGTTGGATATCATAATCGTCAGCGCCATCGCCACCGAGATGGGTATCATAAACAGCTGCGAGGTCACGGACAATGCCACTTGATGCGAGGCGGTCGCAATCTCACCGAGCGGACTGATAACTAATGCCCCTAAACTGAATAAACTGGCTTCAAAAAAGATAGAGATACCAATTGGAATACCAAGTTTTAGTAATTTTTTAATTTGCGTGCGGTTAGGACGGGCAAAAGCATAAAAGAAGCGCGTACTGGCAAATTGCTGACGTTTGGTAAAGCTGGTATATGTCGCTAGTAATAGGACATTAATCCAAAGTACGATGGCCGTTGCTACCCCGCAACCAGCGCCGCCCATCTCGGGCATACCAAATAAACCGTGGATAAAAATATAGTTAAGCGGAATATCGGCAAGTAGCCCGATGATACTAATAACCGTCACCGGCTCTGGTCGGCCAAGCGCTTCACAATAACTGCGCAGCACGGCATAGACCGCGATTGCCGGAAAACCGAACGATACCCCATGTAAATATTGCGCAGCGATGGGTTGGATATTTTCAGGTACGCCCATCACACCAAGTATGTTGGGCGCTAGATTGACAATGATAAAGCCGAGAATACCAATGACGCCGGCCGTCCATAACGATTGCTGGGTAATATGCGGCACTTGGCTATGATTGTTTTGTCCGATTGCTTCGCCGATAAGCGGCGTGGTGGCAATCAAAATACCGGTCGCCAATAAAAACAGCGGCAGCCAAATACCGGAGCCTACAGCCACGGCCGCCAAATCAAGGGCAGAAACTCTGCCCGCCATAATGGCATCGACGACACCGAGCGCAGCTTGGCAAAACTGAGTAATTAAGATAGGGAGGGCGAGTACGCCTAAGCGTAAGCTGTAACTTTTAAAATCTCTAAAGGATAATGGGAAAACCATAATGAGCAACTTTTTATTCTTTGCAGTAATTATTGTGGATGAGCAAATGCTGCCATCAACAAGTTAATAGCGAAACAGTGAAATAGGATTGGTGCGACGATAATACTCCGATAAATAATATGAGCAAGTCCATTTTTAATGATTATTAATAACAACATGCCGACAGAGTAAAAAATTAAACAGTTAAGACCAAAATGAAAAATGACCCGTCAATCCGTAAGTAGAATTGACAGGTCATCATCAGAAAAATAGCACATAAGCTAAAGCATGGGGTTAGTGGTTTAACAGTGTTCGTTCATACTTGGCTCTTCTTTAGCTAGGGTAGCAGTACAGACAAAAGCAACTATTTACAACGATTCAGGTAAATCATGCACCAGCGCTTGATAGCCAATCAAGCTGTTATTGGCATCGAATGCTTGTACGACAATCGCATAATTGGTTGAGTGATCGGGAATAACAGGCGCAAACTGAGTTTCAAGATTACTTAATAGCAGATTCTGAACATAACCGTTAGCGCCCGATTCTGCTTTATTAACATCAATTTGACTGACTAAGACGTGCTTAGTGTTGCTAGGATTTTGCCAAGTAACAGTTTTTTGACTACCATTACCGGTAATATTTAGGTTTAGCTCGCCAAGTTGATAATCAAGTGGGTAAGTCTTAAAGTTAGAGCGGTCGCTGATGGTATAGCTGACATTACAGTTATCTTGCCCGCTTGATAATTTCTTGCCGCCCAGACCGTCTTGGTACTCAAAACTGCCTTTCCAAGGCGCACCGGCTTCATTTTTTGCAAAGTTACCAGCAAAAGTTGTTAATAGGTTTGGTGTCTCTATGCCTAAATCGCTGACATACTTAATATCTAAAAATTTTAATGTATCAAGGCTACCCGTTACTTTACCAGCGATATAGTTGTCGACTTTAATTGCTGAATTGATACCTAACACATTGTTTTCTTGGCAAGCTTGCTGCTGATAACTAAAGCTACCATCAACACTACCAGCGCCATCTTTACTGATATCAAAGTATACCGCACCTATATCGATATCGCTGTCGTCACCATCATCAATCTCGACAAAGTGACCCACATAAAGACCGCCGCGACCGCCTTCTGGCGTTAGTTTATCCAAGAACTTATCAAGCGATTCTTCTGGTAAAAAGACCGACTCCAAAATCTCAGCCATGGATTTTTCATCATCGCTTAACTTGTCTTCGACCTCTTTATATCTCTCTTTGACTTTATCTTCCACGCGATCGTATTCGTCTTTTACCTGATCTTCTACGCGATCATATTCTTTCTTAACTTTATCGCCATCACTGCCGCAGGCGCTGAGAGTTAGACTAAGGATACTGGCGGTTAACACAGATAATAGTAGCTTGGGTGCGCTCATAAATGAGTCCTGATGGTCGATTGCTATAACAATAAGAGAGAAGCGTAAATAAAAAATAATTTCTGTGCATAAATATAGCAAAATCTATCAGGTATGTGCGTGGATAAATGTGCACTCATACCATAAAAATTCTTACGCCATCGTTACCGTCAAATCCTATCATTCTCTGGCAACAGATTCAGCTCTTCTGCCATATCCATAATCGTGTTCCAATGCTTGGGTTCAAGCGGCAAAATAGTCAGCTGCTCACAGCCTTTTCTTAGCAATAAAGAGTCCTCAAGCGCCGGCAAAAATTTAAGCTGCGCTAATGGCAGTATATCCGTAAAAGCCTGCTCAAAAGTCACATCTACCATGTACCAGCGCGGCTCATCTTCAGTTGCTTTAGGATCATAATGGCGATGTTCGGGGTGAAACTGGGTTGGGTCGGGATAACCAGCTTTGCTGATAGTGACGATACCAGCGACGCCAGAAGGTTTGGCGCTAGAGTGATAAAAAAATGCTTTGTCACCAACTTTCATATCGTCACGCATAAAGTTGCGGGCGCGATAATTACGTACCCCATCCCACATCTCCGTGCCTGCACGTTGTAAATCTTCTATATTAAAACAGCGAGGATTGGATTTGATAAGCCAATATGCCATGGTTTTTATCCTTGTAAAATTATTAGTGTAATCATAACGATTTAATAGTGATGGCTTTAAAAGCTGCTCATCATTTATTTTCATTGTGTGTTCATTTCTATTCTTTGTAGTTATCGAGCTTATCTAGCATTACCACTATCAGCTATTGCTGCAAACGCCGATTGTTCCCAATACTTTTATGGCCAATTTATGCTGATTAGGCTTTTCTTTAGCGCGCCCAGCCGTTATCCTAGCGCTACTTTCTGCTGACGACCGCAGCTACTCCTTTATAGATAAGTCCGCTTATGTCAAATATCAAATCTTCTCATTTTTCGAGTAATCTTGACGCTAGTAGTCGTAACGAAACAAGTGCGCTTATAGTGAAAGATATTCCGTTAGCACTTTATATCCATATTCCTTGGTGTGTGAAAAAGTGCCCTTATTGTGATTTTAATTCGCATGAGCTGCCGATGGACAGTCAGCTGTCTATGTACGATGAGTACATTGATACGCTATTACTTGATGCAGCGTCACAGCAAGCGTTAACCCAAGGACGAGAAATCAGCTCAATATTTATCGGTGGCGGTACACCGTCGCTACTGCCCATTGCCCAGTATCAGCGTTTATTTAACGGTTTGCGTGAGATTTTTCAGTTTGCCGGTGACATTGAAGTGACGATGGAGGCCAATCCAGGCACCCTTGAGCATGCACCATTTGCACAGTATTTAGATGTAGGCATCAATCGTTTGTCGATTGGCGTACAAAGCTTTGCTGCTGGCCAGCTCACCACGCTGGGGCGTATTCACAATCCCGCCCAAGCATTATCAGCAATTAAAGCCGCTCGTCGCGCTGGATTTGAACGTGTCAACGTCGATTTGATGCATGGGCTACCGCAGCAAACGATGAGTGAAGCCCTGAACGATATTCAAATGGCGCATGAGGCAGGTGCTACGCATATTTCTTGGTATCAGCTAACGATTGAGCCAAATACGGTGTTTTATCGCAGTCAGCCGATTTTACCCGATGAAGATAGTTTGGCAGATATTGAGCAAGCGGGGCAGACATTGCTTGAGCGTTTGGGCTATGACAACTATGAAGTGTCGGCCTGGGCAGGTGCGTCCGATAAACCTTGCCGTCACAACGTCAATTATTGGCAATTTGGTGATTATTTAGCGATTGGTGCTGGTGCGCACGGTAAAGTCACCATTGATGATAGATATGGAAATCAAACATTAACGGCTGATAAAGTGTCTGATGAGGTATTGAAAAAGGTATCAACAGAGACGGGTATTTATCGCTTTAGCAAATCTCGTATGCCAAAAGACTATATGACTTTTGATATCGACACGATGAATAATATAAAAAAAGAAAGCGCGCCAAAAATGGTCGGCTGGCAGGCAATTGCGAGTGATGAGCTGGTCAGTGAGTTTATGCTTAATGCCTTACGTTTACATAAAGGCGTGACATGGTCTTTGTTTGAAGCTCGAACAGGGCTGAGCTATGACAATATTGCTCTAGAAGTAAATCAACTTATTAAACAAGGGCTATTGATAGATGATAATGAGCACCTACAGCCAACAGCATTGGGTAGAAGGTATCTTAATCAGATATTAAGAGTATTTTTATAAAGTGGGCAGATAAAAAAGAAGCTTACCAAATGATAAGCTTCCTTAATATAAGTCTAAAAAGGCTCAGACTTAGATTTTGTTTTGTACGTCTTGTGCGCCGCCAGTAACAGCATCACCAGCACTTGATACGTCTTGGCCTAGACCTTTAAAAGTGTTACAACCAGTTAGTACAAACATAGCAGTCAAAGATGCGATAACTAATTTTTTCATAATATTTTCCTCAAAAAGATAGAGTGTTATAAGTCATAACAATGGAACTTAGCGTTTTACATAAGTTTCACTGAGGGGTTACAGGATACAAGAACAATGTTTTTAAATTATCTCGCTATCCATTAGGGTCATGATAATCAAAGTTAAAATCAGTGCCCAGTATCAAAATGTAATTATTGGCAGTAAACTGTAACTTTTGATTACGTCTGCCATATAAGTTTAGACAATACGCTTAAATCATTTACGGAGTTTTTATGACCATTCATATCGTGCTGGTAGCGCCAAAAATGCCTAGCAACACTGGCAATATTATCCGCTTATGTGCCAATAGTGGGGCGCAGTTACATTTGGTCAGGCCGTTAGGGTTTGAACTCGACGATAAGAAGCTACGCCGTGCAGGTCTCGATTATCATGAATACGCTCATCTGCAAGTACATGACGATTGGGCAATGACCAAGCAAGCGCTACAAGCGGCTGGTTGCGAGATTATCACCGCGCTGACGACCAAGCTGAGTAAACCGTTTTATGACTATGATTTTAGCAGGCAAACAACTCAGCATTTAGATAGCAGTGCGTCTAATAGCCCATCATCACATCATGTGGCGCTGGTTTTTGGTTCTGAAACGGCAGGGCTGCCAGAGGATATCCGTACCGATATCGGCGCTGATAACTGGCTACGCTTACCAATGCTTGCGGATTCGCGCAGTTTAAATTTGTCTAATAGCGTGGCAATATGTTTGTATGAGGTTTGGCGACAGCAAGGGTTTGACGGCGATGAAGGTCGCAGTATCGGTTATGACACCTTGACCGTTTATGACCCAAAATAGAGTAGAGATAGAGAAGCTAGCAGGGTGATTGGGTAAAAAGCGGTTAAAGAAAATCAGTCGTTTAATTTTCTTTAACCGCTTTTTTGCTACTTTTTTTATAAACCACGTGTTTTATAAACAATTTGGCGGTTTTGGCAAGCCAGCAAGACGATTGACATGACGGGCAACCAAACCCGTATTAAATAACTGCTGGAGCTTTTGATTGCTGATGTCATGCTCAGGCAAGGTTTGCTGTAGCCATTTAATCAGCGGGCGGGTCGCTGGCGCGTGATTAAATTTGGTAAAAAATGCGCGTACCTGCTGTAAGATGGCTAAATGTTCAGCATTTAAAGTTACATCTAGAGTATTCGCGAGCTGCTGCGCAATCGCAGGCGTCCAAACTGTATGGTCGCATAAATGCCCGTCTTGGTCTAAGTCCACTGCAGTCATCTTCTCAGCAGGTGTAATATCATCTTTAGGATTCATCATAGAGCAATTGTTACCACTTTATCAAAGGTAGCGCCATTCGCATAAGTATTTTGAGTTAAGGCGACCCATTCATCATCGCTCAAAACAGCCGTTAATTTGGCGGATAAATTGAGCTTTGCCGCCGTATTATCATTCAGCTGCGCTACGTCCTCAGCGAGAGCATAAATAGCCGCTACATCTTTTGTTTCAATGTACTCAAGGTCTTCCAAATAAGCATTAAACCAGTCAATAAAAGCGACCGTTGTGCCCAATAATATAATGCTATCACCCGCACGCCACGTCGATGTCATTTGTTCTGTGCTGCGTCTGAGCGTATCCATACTGCTATGTAATTGATATAAAGTTGCCATAATCGTGTCCGCTTACTTACTATATTTGTTGTCATATTAAAATAAATATTAACAATGTAAATTCGTCCTAGCCCAAAAAGTTGCTACTAAAAGACTAAGATCTGGTCAAATTCTTGCGAATTTACCACCTCTGGTATCAAGGTCAGCTGCGTCGCCAAATCTGCCGGTAACATGCCCGCAATCCAACCGCTAAACACATCGTCCGGTAACCAAGCGGCTGGCATATCATATAACTCAAGCGACTGAATCATGCCATGCAAACGTGATTCAGGCTGCATTAAAAAACCAAAGACCGGCGCATCCAAATACAGCTGCACCTCATGACCAAAAGTCGCTAAGGTTAAAGCCAGCGCGCAGCCTTCATAACTTACCATCTCGGTAGGCGTATGCAAGCGAATGAGTAATTTCATGATGTATTCCTAATCTGATTATCGCCAACCACTATTATTCATCTGGTTATTATTAAGTTGGCTGTTTTGACAGCGAGTTGTCATGTAAAACGCTGTTTAAAACTGCAGCAAACGACAGTTACCTTGCATCATCATCGCAAGCTCACTCAGTCCTACCAGCTTAAAACTAGCTGCCAGATTTTCGCTATCTAACTGATGGCGAGTGCTATTTTCGCTATCTGAAATACCGCGGCTAAGCGCCGTACTGACACAAACAGGCAGCGTCAACTGATATTGCTCAGCAAGCTTTTGCCACTCTTGAGTGATATTCATCTGGTCTGCTGACTGCCAGCGCAAGCGATTGGCGGTATTGGCGGCATCGGCATAGAAAAAAATATTCAATGGCGCAGGTACGTTTTCATTATTATCGCTGTTATCGGTCTCATCATTATTGTTCGTGTCATTATTATTTGTATCAGTGTTTGCTAGATAGGTACGCGCATAGCGTAGCGCAAGATATGCCAGCGGATGGCTGGGATCAGCAGTAATTAATAATAGCGGGGTTGTGGTCGTCATAATCGCGGTGTCACTTATGATGAATGAGAATAAAGAAAAAAGCACAGCGTCTCAAGATTTTTAAGACCCAAAGTGTTTAAAACTCAAGATTTCTAGGTTTAGGTTTTAAGTCCTTTTAAGTATTGGCTATTGTAGCATTATTCGCAAAACTTTCTTATGTTCGTCAGTTCTTAGTCAGTAAAGTGCTGTCAGTAGCATGGCTGAGGATTTATGCTACTATAAAAATCCTAAAATAAGATTGTTTATAGCCGCGTTAATATTGTAAAAATAATTTCTGCGATTGATGTGGTTTTTATAGCTTTATGCTGCAAGGAGTTGTCGTCGTTATGCTATCTACCATGCCTAGTAGTACAGGCTTTCAGCCTAGCCCAGAGCAGCTACAAGTGCTACAGACTGCCAGCGAGTTTGCTTATCAGGTTTGGAAAAGTCGAACGGGCGCTTGCCAGACGTTTTTGCGCAGTTATCCATTACAGAGCACGTTAACGCGCCAGCAAATTGATGATTTGATTCAAGATTATACCTTGGATGAGAATTATCAGCTCGCCAATGAAGACAAGGTAATGAGTGGTTTGCGGCATTTGCGTATGCTGCTAATGATGCGCTGGATTTGGCAAGATGCCTTGGCCATGATTGAGCTTGAGCAATTGACCGATGAGCTGTCTGAATTTGCCGATGGCTGCATTTTATTTGCCAAAGACTATACCTATCAGCAGCTGATTGCGCAATATGGGCAGCCGACCTTTATTAATGCGAAGGGGAATGTGCAAGTCGATGATATGGCGATTATGGCAATGGGTAAGCTTGGCGCGCATGAGCTCAATTTATCCAGTGATATCGACCTTATTTTTGTGCATCAGGCGCGCGGTGAAACAGACGGTGACAAAGCAAAAGGCACGCGCAGTATTGATAACAAGCGTTTTATGACCCGGCTTGGACAAGGTATTATTAGACTGCTCGATAATAATACCGCTGATGGTTTTGTGTTTAGGGTTGATATGCGTTTGCGTCCGTGGGGCGATGGCAGTGATTTGGCGATTCATTTATCCGCATTGCAGAAGTACTTTGCCCAGCATGGGCGGGCGTGGGAGCGTTTTGCTTGGCTCAAAGCCCGCGTGGTTGGACACATCGAGCAGCCGTTTTACGATGACATACAAGCGCTGATTAAGCCTTTTGTATTTCGTTATTACGTTGATTATAGTGCTTTTTCAGCCCTCAGAGAGATGAAGTCTCTGATTCAAAATCAAGTCGCTCAGCGCGAAGACTTAGACAATATCAAGCTTGGCGCGGGTGGTATCAGAGACATTGAGTTTATCGTTCAAGCCTTTCAACTGATTTATGGTGGTCGGCATCCGCAGTTACAGGTTAAGTCTTGTTTGGCAGCGATGCAGGCACTGTGTCAACTTGGGTATTTAGAAGAAACTACTTATCAAGAACTGCAGGCAGCTTATCGTTTTTTACGGCGCCTTGAACACGGTATTCAAGCGATTAACGATCAGCAAACGCAGCGCTTACCGCATGACCCAGAGTGGCAGCATAATTTGGCAATGACCCTTGGCTTTGATGATTGGGCTGGGTTATTAGCGACGCTGAATGATCACCGCTATCATGTCAATGTGCCGTTTGAGCGTATGGTTACTGAACGGCAGATACCGGATCAAGACGATGATGAGTTTGAGCCTGAACATCTAAACGAGCAGATTGCGCGCTTAAATGAGGTATTAACTGAAGAAAATCGCGAGCGTTTACAAGGTTTTTGGCAGTCAAAAATGGTCGCCAATTTGAGCGATGAAGCGCGTGAGCGTTTGGATGATGCGTATCCTGTGATTGTCCACGCGCTCCTTGTCCATGAAGAGCAGCAGCAACTTGCTAATATCGCTTTGCCGCGTTTAATAAATTTGCTAGAAGCCATTTGCCGCCGTTCTATTTATTTGGTGATGATTGCAGAAAACCCCAATGCCACCGTTGAGCTGATTCCGATGTTGTCGGCTAGCCCTTGGATTGCAAAAGAGTTGGCGCAGTATCCGGTACTTTTAGACACGTTTTTGCAGCAGCGCTATCGACATCTGCCAGACAAGCTTGAGCTGCGTGATATTTTGCGCCAGCAGTTGTTGCGCGTAGAGCCTAACGATGAAGAAGAATTGCTGAGCGTACTGCGATTGTTTAAAAAGAACCAAGTGCTCGCAGTGGCTGCCAGTGACGTGCTGGCAGAGCGCCCTATCATGAAAGTGTCAGACTCACTGACCTACATTGCTGCTGTGGTGTTAGAGGCGGCGCTGGAGCGTGCCTTTGCGGAAATCGTCAAACGTTATGGTTACCCAATTGGTCAAGATGGCGATCCGGTCACCGAAGCGGATTGCGGCTTTGCGATTATTGGTTATGGCAAGCTTGGCGGGCTTGAGTTATCCTATTCATCCGATTTAGACTTGGTGTTTTTGCATAAAATAAAAGAGCAGGGCATGACCACGGGTGAAAAATCGGTCAGTGGTATGAAGTTTGCCGCCCGTTTGGCGCAAAAGCTGATGACTTATCTGAATACCCAAACTCGTGATGGCCGTGCTTATGAAGTCGATATGCGCCTGCGTCCCTCGGGCAATGCGGGCATGATGGTGGTTTCTTGTCATGCGTTTGAAACCTATCAGCTTGAGAAGGCTTGGTCTTGGGAGCATCAAGCATTGGTACGGGCGCGAGCTATCTGCGGTGATAAGCGCGTGACCGCCCGTTTTTGTGACATTCGTCGTACCGTTTTGGCGCTACCGCGTACCATTGAGCAAGTCCGTATCGAAGTAACCAGTATGCGTATTAAAATGCAAAAGCATTTGGGCACCAGTCAGCACCAGCAGCAAGCGGGCAAGTTCCATCTTAAACAAGATGCGGGCGGTATTGTAGACATTGAGTTTCTCGCGCAGTTTGCGGTATTGGCTTATTCGCATGAACATCCAAGCTTGACCAAATGGAGTGATAACGTACGTATTTTTGAAGAAGTTGCCGCGCTTGGTATTTGGGAAGTAGAAGTTTGCCAAGATTTGACCGATGCGTATTTACGTATCCGCGCCGCGACCCATCAATTGGCACTATCTGAGCAATCGTTACTGGTGGATGAGTCATTATGGACAGAAACGCGAGCACTGGTACAAGCGCAGTGGCAGCATTTGATGGGCGTAGAATCTGCTGAATAATCCTGCCATAAAACAATAATGCGGCGTTATAAGTTCATTGCAATAAGCGTAGGGCTTTGATAGCCATTGTAACGAATGGTATATGAATAAAAGCCATGCAGTGATAAACTAAAATATTGTATTTGCTTCTCGTGCCGGTGCTATAATCATTGGCACCTTAAATTTGCAGATAGAAAAATTGCATCTGAAATTGCATCTAAAAATAGGCACTCAGTGTCAGCAGGCAATTTTACTTAAAACACTTATTTAACCATTAACACTCAACAAGAAAAGTTAGACGTCAGCGCTAGCATAAGGACTATTAAATGAATATGGCAACACAAGAAGGTAAGCTTTGGATGAATGGCACGATGATTGAACAGCCAGATGCCAAGGTTCATGTGCTTACGCATAGCCTGCATTATGGTATGGCGGTGTTTGAAGGGGTACGTGCTTACCAAACGGCTGACAATCGCACTGCAATTTTTCGCTTAAAAGACCATACCGATCGTCTACTGGGTTCTGCCAAAATATTTCAAATGAATGTACCGTTTGATGCAGCCGCACTTGAGCAAGCGCAAAAAGATGTGGTTAAGCAAAACAACTTGGCAGAAGCCTATATTCGCCCACTTATTTGGGTTGGCGCCGAGAAATTGGGTCTATCATCGCGTGACAATAGTATCAATGCGATGGTCGCTGCTTGGCATTGGGGCGCATATCTTGGTGAAGACGGTATCAAAAACGGTATCCGTGTAAAAACCTCGTCATTTACCCATCACATGACCAACGTGACCATGTGTAAAGCTAAAGCCTCAAGCAACTATCCTGTGTCTATAATGGCTAACCAAGAAGTCACGCGTAATGGCTATGATGAAGCTATCTTGATGGACCCACAAGGTTATGTCTGCCAAGGCGCGGGCGAGAACTTGTTCTTAGTCAAAGATGGTGTACTGCATACCCCAGATTTGGGCGGCGGCGCCCTTGACGGTATCACTCGCCGTACTATCATTCAATTCGCTGATGATTTGGGTATCAAAGTCGTTGAGCGCCGTATCACTCGTGACGAGTTTTACTTAGCCGATGAAATCTTTATGACAGGTACCGCGGCTGAAGTGACGCCTATTCGTGAATACGATGACCGCGTCATCGGTAATGGTGGTCGTGGTCCATTGACTGAGAAGTTGCAAACCTTGTACTTTGATGTAGTCCATGGCCGTAATGAGCAATATATGGATTGGTTAAGCTTTATTGATTAATTTTTAAAGCTGCATTTTATTTTTAAAACCATATTGTATGAAATAAAAAAGCTAAGACTGAAACAGTCTTAGCTTTTTTCTCTTTATCATTGCGTCACTTTTATTATGACTTTGATAATTATTAAAGGTTCAAGAGGGTGATGTTATATCTGACCAGCGCATCAATTTTACTTCATACTGAGCTAATAACTCTGCAAACTCGTCACTGATTAACCACTTATACTCAATCTCACGAGCCCCTTTGATGTCATCCTGCCAGCTATTACTTCTACTTTCAGGAACAGCAGGATGACACATAATCAGTGTAGGTGATACGTTAGCTGTATGACAGGGTGCAGCTTGCAGCCACTTTTTCCATAACATTGCTAATTGCTGACGATCAGCATCAAAACCATAAACCCCACCAAATTTATCATTGGTTATAATTCGATGATGCTGACAAGATTTTCGCCAAGCATAACCACCTAGTATATAAATGATCCAAGACTTTACGTCATTGATAAGCGGTGTAGTAACGCGTGCGCTCAGCATGCCTTTTGCTATCTTATCACTATAGCGGTTAGTGAGCTCTTTAATCAAACCCTCACGAATAACAGGAAACTGATGAATATGTTGATGTCCGTCAATAAATACAGGCGCACGATTAAAGCGTTCTTCAAATCCATCTAATTGTTGTTTAATAATATCGGTTACTTGCATGGGATTAAAACGACGCAAGTAGCTAGCGATAATGATTGATTTTAATGAACCACGCAGGGCGGAAGCAAATATACCCGTCAAATCTAAATGCAAGCCAATATCGACATTGAGTTGGTTCAGACGATTGATATCGCTATCCGTAATTGTACCGCCAACCATATAGCTGCTGGCACCAATACGTCCAAGTTCAGCAAGATGAATGACGGCATCGTTAACGGCAGTCGACAATCCTAAATCATCAACGTTAATAATCACAGGGCGGGCATGGTTAGATAGCGCAGCAGCTTGCTCTTTATAATGAGGATGGCTCATGATTTAAACGCCCAAAACTTGCCCAAGGCAAAGGTCATAACGGTAATAACGCCCGTGACCAGTAGCCATATCACTATATAATACTGCTCGCCAAACCAACGTAACCCTAAAACAAATAAGCCTTGATTGGCAATAAATCCTGCAGCAGAACTACTAAACCATTTTCCTAAAGCAGGAAGATGCTTTTTTTTATGAATATGATTATTGTTGTGCTGAATGCTCTTATCTGAATACTCTGATTGTTTAAAGGTAAGATAAAAATGCCCGAAAAAGCTGACCATAAAAGCAAGTAAAAAAGCGCCTACGTTTGCCCATGCTGGCGTGGCAGTCGTGAAATTAACAATACTGACCAATACTAAAAAATGCACCAAAGCCGCACTGGCACCAACGGCTAAAAACCAAAGGGCTTGCATAGCATTCGATTGCGTTTCTGCTGTGTTATTCATCAGCTGGTTTGTCCATTGCACTTTTGGCCGTCGCCTGTAGGTAATTATCAGCGTATTGATGAGTAGTATGCGCAGACTTGCTATTGATGACTTCATCGATTAAATACAGTGGTCGCTGCTTAACCTCTTCATAGAGTCTACCGACATATTCGCCAATCACGCCAATACAAACCAGTTGTATACCAGTAGAGAACATAATTCCTGCGGCAACCGTTGCCCAGCCTGCGACATCGCTACCAAATATTAAGGTATCTATCACGATATATAAGCCGTATAAAAAAGCCAATGCAGAGACTGCAAAACCTATGCGGGAAATCAGCCGCAGTGGTCGCTGAGAAAAGGAGGTAATACCTACAAGTGCCAATTCAAACAAGCTGCCATAGTTAAATTTACTTTCACCAGTATCGCGATTGGCAGCGGTAAAGGGCAAATAGACCGTATTAAAGCCAACCCAAGCATACAAGCCTTTCATAAAGCGTTGGCGCTCTGGTAATGAGCGTAAAGCATTTAGCACCTTGAGATTCATCACCCGAAAATCACCGGCATTAGGACGAATCTCGTAGCGCTGACTGTCTTGGATAAAATGATAAAAACTGCCTTTTAAAGTTTTTGCAAGTCGGCTTTCATGCGGGCGATTGGCTTGAATACCCGCGACCATATCAATATCCGATTGCTCAATCATCGTTAGCATTTGTGCTAATACTGCTAAGGGATGCTGTCCATCGGCGTCAATCATAGCAACCATCTCGCCTTGCGCAGCTGCTAGACCAGCACTGAGCGCAGGCTCTTTACCAAAATTACGCGATAAACGTATGAGCTCTAATTCTGTATTTGCTGGACGAGTAGGCATTAACTGTGTGACTACCTCGACTAAGTTATCGCGGCTACCATCATCAACAATAATAATCTCACAGTTTGCTATTCTTGCTGTTGAGCTCTCTAGATTTTGCTTGGCCGATGCTATATCTACTGGCGCGCGTAGTGTCTGCGTAAAGGCGAAGACCTCTGGCAAAAAGGCTTGTAAGGCTTCAGCATCATTATACGCAGGCATAATAATTGACAAATAAGGGCGAGATTGTGACAACTGTTCTAGCATAAACACTCAATTATTTTATTCATATAAATGGCTATTTACCAGCCGCTGATAAGCAAATGCTGATAGGCAAAGTTTTATTTAGAATGCTTAAAGCAGCGACTTGGGACATAAGCCACCCAGTTTATCAATAACGGTTTTTCTATCTTACCGTCACGCCAATCAATCTGCCATTGACCTTGCTGCTTAATTAAGGCATTAGCGTTGTTATGGCTATTCTCTATTTCAGTAGTGGCAATAGCATCAACATCATCAAGCAACGGCAGGACGATATCTTCTTCGCCCTCTTGCCACATGACTAACGTGCCATTTTCTTGTAGGCGCTGGGTGTTCATCCAGGGCGAGTGACTGGCAGGACCGGATATCATTTGTGAGGGAAAGCCGCTATTCATCGCCACTAATGCGCCAAGCCAGCGATCACCTGAAACGCTATCAAGTGTACAGCTACTCAATGATTGCCAAGTAGTCTGTGCTTGAACTGTCAATGCCTGCTCCGGCCACTGCATACGAGAAGGCTTATGACGAATCTTGTCGCCGAAGCCCACATATACTACCATTAGTACGGTAACAAGGGACAACCAAATAGTAAGTGCTTTTCTTAGCTTGATGGCAGTTAATAATTGAGTGGCAGGTGCTATCAAGGAGGCAGCGAGCAACCCTGACAGTGCCCACATTGGCATGCCCCACATATCACGCAAGCCCACCCCAAATACCAAGCTTAAAACAACCAATACCGCGATTGGTGATAACCACATATACCAAAGTAATGCTGCGTTCTGCGGCAAGCTGTGCTTGTAGTCATCAGTCTTTAATAAACGCTTGCGATTAACAGCAAGCATAATGAGTAACGGAATATGAGCAACAAGCTGAGCAATGACAAATCCTATCCAGCTAAAATGCCGCTTGATGTTATATGCCCCGGCAGCAACCTCTTGCGAGCGTCCACTGGCATAACTAAGCGGCAACCAATCGTGCGTTGCTAACCAATATAAATGCGGTGCGAAGATAGCCAACATAACAAAAGCCGCTATCCACGGTTTCGGTTGTTTTAATAATGGCCACTGTCTTGGCAGCATTAAATAGAATGCCATTGGTATCAGTAAGAATATCACAGTGTACTTGGTTAGCATGCCAAGTCCACCAATCACACCCAGTAATATCCAATCTCTGAGACGGTTTTGAGTCATAGATTGATAAAACGCTAAGTACAATCCTGCCCAAATGGGAAACTGAGCGACGTTGTGATTAAACTCAAGGCTAGGGTAAGTGTAGTACAGAACCGCTAAAGTTAACGCGCTACCAATTAGAGCGGTGGTCGGTGACCAAATCTTCTTACCTAACTGATAAATTAGAACTAAGGTCAGTAAGACTGATAATTGGCTGAGTAAATAAGGGCCAACATGACCAAACAATTGATAAAAGCTGTATAATATCCATGACGATAAGGGGGGATGTTTATAATAGCCCCATTGCCATTCGCTGCCCCAATTTATACCCTCGCTAACATCGAAGGGTACACTGCTGGCTAGAAAGCTTGGAGTGATAGACCAAACCAAAAAGTAAGCCATTAAAAACAACCCAAACCCGCGCCAAGATTTAGATTCTACAGGTTGTTGTTTAGAGGTAGTATCCATGCCATTATTTATAGGCTGAGCATAAGAGGACGATTGTTCAGTAGGTGTCATAATACGAGCCTTATAATATACAACCAACTTAAAGTAAGTCTGGTCTATAAGTTTTTCCGTATTATAGAGACAATTGATAGATAGGCATAGTCGGGCACGATTTTTATCTGTCGTATTATGAGTTTTTCGTTATTAAAAACCATTAACATATAATAATTTTTATTATACTTAATTATTAGGATTTAATTATGAGTGATGAGATTATCAAAGTTTTTGTAGGGTGCGATCCTAATAACTGTGATTTAGAGCAAATGATGGTTTTAGAGTATAGTATTCGTAAACATACCAAATCGCTAGTCGAAATCATATGGATGCAGCTATCACGCAATCCAGATAGTTATTGGTATTCTAACACTGAAACAGGAGAAGGTTGGAATACGGCTAAGTGGGCAACCCCTTTTTCAGGATTCCGTTGGGCAATTCCAGAATATTGTAACTATTCTGGCAGAGCAATTTATATGGACGCCGATGTGGTCATCTTGAGCGACTTGGCTCAACTATGGCAACATCCTATTGAAGGCCAAGCTATCGTAGCTGCTAAAACGAATGCTGATATGACGAGGTTATGTACCTGCCTATGGGATTGTACCAAAGCGAAAAGCAAGATACTGCCAGTTGACCAGCTTAGACAAGATGTTGATAGTCATCAAAAAATGATGGATTTAATTAAGTTTAACCCTCAACTCGTTGAACCTTATGAAGATAGCTATAATTGTATCGATGGTGAAGACTTGGCATTAGAACAGATTAAGATATTACATTATTCAGACATGGGCACGCAGTTTAGTCATAAATACGCGCTTGCAAGAGTCGAGGAGGAGGGGTTTAAACATTGGTTCGATGGTAAAATAATGCCACATCCAAGAACTGAGCTTAGTGAATTATTTGATAGCTATTATAATGAAGCACTTGCTGCTGGATATAAACTAGATGATTATCGCGTTTCGCCGTTTGGTCATTTTCCGAAAAAAACGCATAAGCGTTATAAAGGCAATAAGATAACCCGTCAAAAAGATACTAAGTCATTTTTTTCGCGTTTATTTAACTTATAAACTGTCAATATTATTGAAATGCAGGTAGCATGCAACTTTATAAAAAACGATTGAGGATACTTGATGCGTGCTATGGCGTCACAAAAAGATAAGATTGTCCTATCTATCAACTCCCTGCAAGGCGCGGGTGCCGAGCGATTTGTTTTAACAATAGGGGCAGCTTTTCATCAATTAGGCTTTGATGTTCATGTATTGCGATTTAATGCTAAAGTAGAGTTTACGTTAGACGAAAATTTAACTTATCATTTAATAGACTACGAGCGTTATCGTTGGTTACCAAAAGGTAAGATACGCTATTCAGTTATTGCCAAAAAAGTAGACAACTATATTCTTAAGAATATTGGTCAGCCTACTTTGCTTTTATCTAATCTGGAGCGTTCAGACAGTATTTTTTGTTATAGTAAGCTGCCAAATATTATTTATGTTATCCATAATACGTTATCGTTATATTATAAGTTTAATGAAACAGATAGTGATAATTTGAAGTTAACACTAAGAGATAGATATTCAAAACATCCTTGCGTGTGTGTAAGCGAGGGTGTTAAAGAAGATTTTGTAAGATATTTTGGTGAGAGTATCCCAGTAACTGCTATTCATAACCCAATTGATAGAGATGGTATTCAGAATTTAGCTGAAGCTTTTATTCCAGAGTATCAAAACTATATTATTCACGTTGGTAGTTTTAAGGAAGCAAAGCGCCACGATATTTTATTAAAGGCTTATGCACAGACAGATCAGTCTTTGCCATTGTTATTAGCGGGTCAAGGTAAGCTTAAAAGTGAAATAGAACAATTAATTATAGATCTCGATTTGTCAGATAAAGTTGTTCTTCTCGGGTTTTGTGAAAATGTATTTCCTTATATTAAACATGCTAGATTTCAAATATTAACTTCGAACTGGGAAGGATGTCCTTTAGTTGTTGCAGAAGGATTAGCGGTTGGAACTCCAATCATTAGTACTGATTGCAAGTCTGGACCTAAAGAGATGCTACCAAAAAAGAATTTGATGCCAACAGATGATATCACCCTTATCAGTGAGAAGTTAAACCAAGCTATGAAAGACTCACAACAATTCTCTGCTCCTTTTAATGAAGCGCTTCTTCCTATTCCCATCGCTAAAAAATATTTGGCGTTTGCAGAAAGCTGTGCTAAACAAACAAGCATGGGCTAAGTGATGAGTATTTAACTGTATTTAGGATAAGTTCTTAACTCGAAAAAACTTACCTAACATTTTCTGGTATTTTCAAAATTAGGATATACTCTAGACAATAGTTATTTATTTAATAAAATACCGATAGTTATAACAATTAACAATACAATACCGCCTATAAATCTATTACGCTGTCGTATCTTTTGCCGTTTAAGCTTAGTATGACCACGGCTGGCCTGATATTGCTCAATATAAATATCACCATCATAGTCTTTATCGAATATTTTTATATAACCGGGATTGAGTGCTTCTACGGTTAAAGTGTCGCCAAGCTTCTCCATAGCGACATCCAAACTGTCTTGGTCCACTTGTGTTTGTTTGCCGTCTACTTGTTCGGTTATCCATTGTTCTACTAAATTTATAGTATTGGCAGTATTGCTAAAAAACATAGTACTAGCTAGATAGTCGTGCGACATGCCCGGCAGTCCTTTAGTCTTATAAAAAGCGACATCAGCAGTAATAGTATTAAAATAATCTAAAGGTTTTTTGACCAGTGCATCGGCATCTAAATATAAAATATTTTTATTAGGGAGTTTTTTTAGACATTCTAAAATGAAGTGTGGTTTGATGCGAGTATTTGCTTCCCAGTAACCCGCATCTTCCACTTCTTTAAAGTAGTAATTGAGGTTAAATTCATCGAGCGATTGCTTTAGATTTAAAGCATGACTGCGATAACTATCGGTATAAAAACAACATACGATAAAGCTATCCGGTGCACTGATTTTTTCGAAGAATAATGGGGTTGAAGCTGAAGTCATGGAAAGCTCTGTAAATTTAATAATAAAACATGGATGGTGAGATTTTCTGGCGCTATATTAGATAAGTATTTCAAATATATCCAGTAGTATTAGTAACTGATTTTAATCTAACCACCACTCAGAGTTTTTACTCTTATGTAATGAGCGCATAGTAGAAAAAGCACTGTTGTTTTTTTGAAGCTTGTCAAAAACGGATAATAGCATTGTCGTCGCTAGCTTATCGGCCCCATAAAAACTCTCGTAACGCTTACGCATGTTTTTTAAAGTATCATCAGAGCCAATACGAAAATAAGTCAAGCCGTCGTATAAAGGAATGTCATTCCGATAAAACGCCTCAATATTGTCGTCGAGTAGGGGCAAAGATTCACAATTAGCAGGTCGTAGCAAAAACTGTTTACTTTCATAAACTCTTAAAGTAGTCACAAGCGTGGTGATATTCATCAAAATAGCAGCCCTGATGCTATCGGTTGAATGATCAACAAAGGTGTCACAAGCAGAAACAACCCAGCGTAAAGATAAATGCTCTAACAAATAGTCTGTTTCTGTATTCCATAACTGCTCAAACTCAGAAAAAATTTCTTTGGGCTTATAATTGCGACGTAGTAATACTACGAGTGTGGCATGATAAAAACAAAGCTCTGACTGCCCGATAAACTGATGTTTTAAATTCTCCAAATGAGCAGTTAAATCATTGGTTCGCGGTTTATGCGTTAAGGCTGAAGCATCGCACATAGCCTCTGTGATTAGAGAGGCTTTCATCTCATCAAGGCTTTTATTCATAAAGGTTTTGACGATTTTTCCTGCATTTAACCGTTTTTCACTTTTAAACAGTAAAATCGCTTTTCTTCGCCATCCACTCGGTGCTGTCATTTAATGCAAACCCTATTTGTAAATATTTATATATTGATTGAAGCGTGTATCTGACCAAAACTTTCTATCTACTAATTCATTTAAAAAATAGCAATTAATCTAGTGCACTAAATAGACCCTGAGAGACTGGTGAATGATTTACAACACGAACGTTATTTTCTTTATAAATCTTACCTAGCAGGTTAAAAGACGGCACAATCCGATCAGTGATTGCCTTATCTAATTTACAAGGCGCGCTATCGTTTTTATTCTCATAAAATCGAGGTTGGTTATTATTCAATAAATCAATCCCATATAAGTGGATCGTGCCAGCATGACGTGAATAAGCCAACTGGGCGGCGACGTAAGCTACTGTTCCTGCCTCTATAAACCCATATGTCATATCTAAAGATAGGCCGATAGGCGCAGGCTGATGCTGCGTATCTATAACAAAGTTAGGTTGATTGGCCAATAATGCTAATGGTATTTTTTTATTATGTGAGAGTGTTTTTGTTAAAAGTCTACCAAACCAAGACTTATTTGTTTTTACGCTCCAAGCTCGATCGGCAGGATAGATAATACGCATTGCATTATGGTATTTGCTTATCATGCTGGGGTGTGAGATTGCTAATGCCTCAAACACTGCTAGAGTTGCATACAAAGGCTGGCCTGTGTAGTACTTGTTTAAAATATCTGGTTGATGTTTGACGAAGCGCCCATCACTAATGACATAACCAACGACATTGGTAAAATTGTATTGAGCCATTAGGCTAATACTACCATTCACAAAAATAGTCGCCGTATCTACTAAGTCCGCAAATGATAAATCTGTAATAGATGGACCAGAAGCAATGATATTGACTGCTTGCTGGTGAAGGTTTTGCTCGGCTTCTCTTGCATCAAAAGCAGAAATACCAACACTCTGATTGTCAATATTAAAAGTAGCGCTAGGAGGTAATTCCATGTTGGGTTCCAGATGTTTCTATGACTTAGTTACACCCAATACTCTTGCAACCAAGGGCTAGGCTTCACATGACGATACCATTTGCCGCCGCCACCTTTGATGGCGTCTGGTGGATTAATCTCACCATGAAAGATAACAATTTTTGCGCCTTCAGGTAACGTCGGTGCACGTACAAAATTCAACGGAGTAGGCGCCATACACTGATATTTAAAACTGACACACCAGTTTTTATCCCAGTACTCTAAATGGTGATGCTCACGCAGATAGTTAGAAAGATAAGCCTGCTCATGACGAACCTGTGTGCGAATGGTTTCAAAGTTGCGCTCAAAGTTTGCGAGCAAATCAGGATAGGAACCCATACCGATGTTAAAGCGATAAACCGAGCTATTGCCAATCATGCGCCATGGCTTTTTCCAGTCACGAATAATGACCACGCTGTCTTCATATTTAGCTTCATAAGTGAAAAAAGCATCGATATTATCGACGATAACGATATCAATGTCTAAAAATAAGGCGACACCTTTTAGATCATATAATTTAGGCTTAAAAGTGGTCAGCTTTTTCCAGCCACGTTCAGGGCCTGCTGGTAAATCCATTTCTGGAATGGGGTAACAAGCCACTGCAGGGTCGATGCCAGTACTATCATCGGTTAGGCAAACCATTTGAAAATCTAAGGTCAAATGGCGACTAACCATATTATAAAGACGGTTGACGTATTCAGGACCATATTTATCGCCCCATTTCATACAAATAATATAACACTGCTCGGCAGTGCTATGATCGGTTTGTAGTTGCTCGGTCGATGAAAGGCTGGTTACGTCAGTCGCCATAATGTACTCATATTAAAGTCAATGAAGATTTGTTCAGTCGTTAGTCAGTCAAAAAATATCCTAATAAACAACCGCTTGCTCATATTAGCATAGCTATCATTGACGATATTTCTAGATGCTTAACTGATTGTACTAATGTTGCTTATTAGAATCAAACTTCAAGATTATTAGACACTTGCTTATTACCATGTAAGGCATGTTTTTGAGTATTACCGTTGATAAAATCAGCCAAAGTTTTTTCGTCAGCCCTATAAGGGTTATCTAATAAAGGGATTTGTTTAAAACGGCGATAACCCCACATATAATGACTGTAATGAGCTTCAATCATATGCTGCATGGCAATATTGAGCGCATACGCCGCGGTTTCGGTATTGCGGTCATAGAGTGCTGGATCGTCTAACTTATAACAATAGATATCAAAACCTTGTCCATCATCGCGGCGAATACAAGATAAACCAACCAACGCACACTTGGTTTTACTGGCAAGTTTTGACGCCAATGTGCTGGTTAAGGTTTCAATACCAAAAAAGGGCACAATTACGCCACCTGAAGGTTCAGGAACGTGATCAGGCAATACAATACTAAAACCGCCTTGTTTTAAGGTTTTAAAAACCGCTTTGACACCGCTACCATCGGTCGGAACCAGTGTGGCATTAAGACGCGAGCGACCTTGCAAGACAAAATCGTTAGTCAGCTCGCCTTTAACAGGCTTATACATAATCGTTGGCGCGCCAAACTGATTAAGCCACGCGTTCATCATCTCCCACGTACCCAGATGGGGGACAATCGCCAGCATTCCATTAGGATTGGCAAGCCCTTCTAATAAATACTCTTTATTATGCACGTCACGAATCTGGGCAATGCTCCACTGCGGTGGCATCGCCCAGCTTTTGATAGATTCGATACTGGTTAAACATTGATGATAAATAATGTCTTTGGTTAATGCGCGTTTTTGATGAGCAGATAACGACGGCGCAATCAGCGCCATATTGATACGCACAGTGCGCATGATACTAGCATTTGGTAGGCGTAATATTACCCAGGCAACAAAACGTGCCAGCATCTGCAAAACAGACAGTGGCACGAATTTGAAGAGATGATATGGATTCATGACCATTCGCATGGTGATAAATTATATAACGGACAATATAAACAATATCTGCGCATGACTAAACCATTTATTGTGCAGGTTTATTGGTATCAGGCTGGGCCTTTTCACGTACACGGATACCAAGTTCACGTAGCTGTTTGCTATCTACCGGAGCAGGCGCTTGCGTCAATGGGTCTTCAGCAGTTTTGGTTTTAGGGAAGGCGATCACGTCACGGATAGAGCTTGCGCCGACCATCAGCATAATGAGGCGATCCAAACCGAAGGCTAAACCACCATGCGGAGGCGCACCGAATTTTAGAGCATCAAGTAAGAAGCTAAATTTCTCTTCGGCTTCAGCCTCATCGATACCTAGCGCTTCAAATACCGCTTTTTGCATCTCAAGGGTATTGATACGTAAGCTACCGCCGCCGATTTCAGTACCGTTTAACACCATATCATAAGCGATAGAAAGCGCTGATTCAGGTTTGGTTTTCAATTCTTCAACAGAGCCTTTTGGTTTGGTAAACGGATGGTGCATTGATGTCCAGCGCCCATCATCCGTTTCTTCAAACATTGGGAAGTCAGTCACCCAAAGTGGCGCCCATTCGCAGGTCAGCATGTCTAAGTCTAGACCAATTTTTTGACGTAACGCACCGATGGCATCGTTGACGACACTGGCTTTATCAGCACCGAAGAAGATAATATCATTACTCTCGGCACCCGTACGCTCAATCAAGCTCGCTAGGACGTCATCAGTCATATTTTTGATGATAGGCGATTGTAGACCAGATTCTTTATCGACACCGTTGTTGATGTTGCTGGCGTCATTGACTTTAATATAAGCCAAACCACGTGCACCATAAATGCTCACAAACTTAGTATAAGCGTCGATTTGCTTACGGCTTAATGAAGCACCGCCAGGAATTCGAAGGGCAGCAACGCGGCCTTTAGGGTCGTTGGCAGGACCGGCAAAGACTTTAAAATCAACGTCTTTCATTAAATCAGCAACGTCGACCAATTTTAATGGAATACGTAGGTCAGGCTTGTCTGAGGCATAGTCGCGCATGGCTTCAGCATAAGTCATACGCGGAAATTGTTCAAATTCAACATCCAGCATGGTTTTAAATAGATGCTTAATCAAACCTTCGTTGATATTCATGATTTCTTCTTCATTTAAGAAAGAAGTCTCAATATCGACTTGGGTAAATTCAGGCTGACGGTCAGCACGTAAGTCTTCGTCACGGAAACACTTAGCGATTTGATAATAACGATCAAATCCTGACACCATCAATAACTGTTTAAATAGCTGTGGTGACTGCGGTAAAGCAAAAAAGTTACCCGGGCGAGTGCGTGAAGGCACCAGATAATCCCGTGCGCCTTCTGGTGTGGCACGAGTCAAGATAGGCGTTTCAACGTCTAAGAAACCATGGTCATCTAGATAACGACGAATCGTTGAGGTGGCTTTAGCACGGAAAACCATGCGCTCTTGCATTTGCGGACGACGCATATCAAGGTAGCGATATTTTAAACGCAGATCTTCTGATACCGTGGTTTTCTCATCATTTAATGGGAAAGGCGGGGTTTCAGATTTTGCCAATACTTCAATCTCTTTGCCCAATAGCTCAATTTGACCACTGGTCATATTAGCATTTTCAGTGCCTTCGTAACGACGGCGAACGCGACCGGTAATTTTTAAAACATATTCAGGACGTACCGCATCAGCAGTCGCGAACGCTTCTGGGGTGTCAGGGTCAACGACGACCTGCAAGATACCCGCGCGGTCACGCATGTCTAAGAAAATCACGCCACCGTGATCGCGACGACGATGTACCCAGCCTACGATGCTAATGGTTTGCTCAAGTAAGCTTTCGGTTACAGCGCCGCAATATTCGTCTCGGTATTCGCTATGCGTCATAGTGCTTTGCGTCATAATATAATTATCCAGTTGTCAGCCCAATTCGAAATACAATAATGCAGCCGCTAGCGTGTAATATAAGCGCCGTGCCTTTGAGCATTTAGCCAAAAAAGCACGAATAACGCGATATAAGACAAATGGTCATCACGTTGGCTGCAGAAAATTTGGTGTAAACGCATATTATGCCTAATCTGCCTTTGTTATACAACCTGTGGCGTCCAATCAGTAGTGTTCAAACGAAGTGCAGGGACGTATCAGTAGAGGTGGTATTTATGCAGTAGTATTTGTCTTGGGTTAAATATTGTCATTTTGCTTGAAAATACTAGTCACTGTGCGCATATCAAGCTAACTTATTAAACCGTATTAAAACCCCTTCAATTATTTATTAAAATTATTTATTTCAACTATCAAGGAATCCTGCTCATGCTTTTTCATCCTTCTAAAAATCCTGTTGAGCTAAGAGTTATCCATCTCAATAAAAGCCAAGAGCAACGTCGTGAAGATCTGATGGAGGCAACGCAAGGTAAAGCGGCGCTTAAACAACTTAAAAAAACCATGGCGAAAAAAGCCAAGCAAGCATTAAAAGTAAAAAATAAGAGTAAAAACAAAAAGAATAATAGCGATGAGAAGCAGCAAGTTTTTGTGCTTGATTTTGATGGCGATATCAAAGCCACAGCGGTGAAGCACTTACGCGAAGAAATCAGCACGCTCATCAGTACTGCCAATAAAGGCGATGAAGTGGTCGTACGCTTAGAGTCGGGCGGCGGTTTGGTTCATGGTTATGGCTTGGCAGCGGCACAATTATCACGTTTAAAAGATGCCGGTCTAAAGCTTACCGTCTGTGTCGATAAAGTCGCGGCCAGTGGCGGTTATATGATGGCATGCGTCGCCGACAATATCGTTGCCGCACCCTTTGCGATAATTGGTTCAATCGGTGTGGTCTCGCAATTACCAAACTTCCATAAATGGCTCAAAAATCATGATGTTGATTACGAGATGTTCACCGCAGGTGACTATAAGCGCACCGTGACTGTGTTTGGTGAAAATGACGCCGAAGACCGCGCTAAATATCAAGAAGAGCTGGAGCAGACGCACGAGTTATTTAAGCACTTCGTTAATACCTATCGTCCAACACTGGATGTCGCTAAAGTCGCTACTGGTGAGCATTGGTATGGTGAAGATGCGCTAAAACTTAACTTAATTGATAGCTTGCAAACCTCTGACAGTTATATTTTAGAGCGTATGGAAAATAATGAAGTGTATGCGCTGCATTCACGTCAAAAGCCAACGCTTGCCGAAAAATTGGGTTTATCACAAGCCGCAGAAGCCACACTCAGCATGGCGATTGATAAGCTACCAGATGCACTGGCGCGTTTTGATTTAGAGAGCCGCTTAAACATCCTAAAATAAGTCTAAATATCATGAGGTTAATTGATAGCTAGCGTTCTAGTATTTCAACAGCGAATCGTGCATTGTTTGTATTTTGTAAAAGGCGTGTCCTAGCGGGTCGCGCCTTTTTTGCTGTTTAATCGCAAATGCTGTGTTATAAATGGGGCAGATAAAACAGAGTATACGTACGTACACTATAAAATCTCATTAATCTTTTTATGCAATCTCAACACATAGAATTTTGATGTGAATTTCATAAAAGCCATTAATCATCAGTAAAGAAAAGGATGTCAACTATGTCTACCGACACATTAATGTTTACCGCCAGCGAACATGGTCAAGCCATGCATGCCAAAGTCAAAGAGTTTATCGAAACCCAAATCGAGCCAATAGAAGCACAGTTTTGGGCGGACTGTCATGCGCAAAACCCTGATGGTAATTGGAAAAATTGGCGCTGGCCAGAAAAGTACGAGAGCCTACGTAAACAAGCGCGTGAAGCGGGTTTATGGAATTTATTTTTACCTGATGATAAGCTTGGGGCTGGGCTGTCGGTTACTGATTATGCACCGATTGCCGAGCTCACCGGTCGCAGTTTGCTCGCGCCTTATGTCTTTAATTGTAATGCCCCTGATAGCGGAAATATGGAGCTGTTATGGCGTTATGGTTCACAGGAGCAGCAAGATAAATGGCTAACGCCGATATTAGAAGGTAAAACGCGTTCGGTATTTTGTATGACTGAGCCTGATGTGGCGTCAAGTGATGCAACCAATATGCAAGCGACTGCTGTCGTCGATGGCGATGAGATTGTTATCGATGGTAGCAAGTGGTGGTCATCGGGTCTTGGCGACCCTGCCGTCGATGTTTTGATTGTCATGGCTTATACTCCTGATGAGGATAAAGACCGTCACCATCAGCATTCGATGGTCTTGGTGCCAGCAAACACCGCAGGCGTTAACATCGAACGTATGTTAAAGGTATTTGGTGATTACGATGCGCCGCACGGTCATGGCGAAGTCCGCTTTAATAATGTGCGTGTGCCGTCTGGTAACTTTATCGGTGGGCCTGGTATGGGCTTTGAGATTGCGCAAGGTCGCCTAGGACCAGGTCGTATTCACCATTGCATGCGCTGTATTGGTGCTGCCGAAAAGTCTCTTGAGCTCGCGGTTAAGCGCGGTATGCAGCGTACCGCGTTTGGTAAGCCTCTGCTACAATTAGGCGGTAACTTTGAGCGTATCGCTGACGCCCGTATCAAAATTGACCAAGCGCGTTTATTGACACTATACGCGGCGCAAAAAATGGACGCGAAGGGGACCAAAGCGGCATTGACTGAAATCTCTGCCATTAAAGTCGTTGCACCGACTGTCTTGCAAGAAGTGGTTGATATGGCGATTCAAATTCACGGTGGCATGGGTGTTTGTCAAGATACGATGTTGCCTGCTTTCTTTGCACAAGCTCGCGCACTACGTTTAGCCGATGGTCCTGATGAAGTACATAAAACCATGATTGCCAAATTAGAATTAAAACGCCAAGGTTTTAGCCGCTCGTCTAAACCTCCTAAATCTTAAAAAGTCGGCTACATTGTCATTTAAATTATATGACCAAAAATTCACTATCGATGATTTGATAGTGAATTTTTAACTCTTAAGCTTTTATAAACAACAAATAACTGGTAAAAAATAAACGACCACACGATAAGGAATGTCTTATGGCAACTGAACATCATGCCAACCATACTGATGCTGACAATCAAACCGTTAATAAAGTTTTAGATAAAGGCGGCGAAGTGCGCGAGGGCGAAGAGCTTGACGCCAAAGCGGTCAGCGACTGGCTACGCGAGCAAGGCGTTGATATAAAAGGCGAGCCAACGGTGACACAATTCTCAGGTGGCGCTTCAAACTGGACTTACCGGCTGCAATATGAAGGCGAAGGTGACGGCCAAGATTTGATTTTACGCCGTCCGCCAAAAGGCACCAAAGCCAAATCGGCACATGATATGGTGCGCGAATATACCGTGCAAAAAGCTTTAAAAGATGCTTATCCCTATGTACCAAAAATGGTCGCGCTGTGTACTGATGAAGACGTTATTGGCGCAGACTTTTATGTCATGGAGCGAATGGAAGGTATCATTCCGCGGGCTAATTTGCCAAAAGGCGTCGATTTAAACGAAGCGCAAACACGCGAGTTATGTACCAATGTCATCGACGCTTTGATTGAGTTGCATGAAGTCGATTATACCAAGCACCCTGATTTGGTAAATCTTGGTCGCGGCGAAGGTTATTGTGAGCGTCAAGTGACGGGCTGGGATAAGCGTTATGTCAAAGCCAAAACGCCCAATGTGCCAAGCTTTGCTTTGGTAAGACAATGGCTTGGCAAGCACACGCCTGCCGATAGTAAAACTTGTGTTATCCATAATGATTGGCGCTTTGATAATGTGATTTTGGCGGCTGATGATCCGACCAAGGTCATCGGTGTGCTCGATTGGGAAATGGCTACCTTAGGCGACCCTTTGATGGATTTGGGTAGCGCTTTAGCGTATTGGATTGAAGAAGATGACAACATCATCATGCAGCAATCTCGCCGTCAGCCAACGCATTTAAAAGGCATGATGACCCGTGATGAAGTGGTAACCTATTATCTTAAAAAGACGGGCCTTAAGATAGACAACTGGACGTTTTATGAAGTGTTTGGACTATTTCGCCTAGCCGGTATCGTGCAGCAGATTTATTATCGTTATTATAATAAACAAACCAGCAATCCAGCTTTTAAGAACTTTTGGATTATCGTCCATGTCTTACATGCTAAATGTCTCAAGCTGATTGCTCAGTATGAAGGCGAGGCTTTATTTATAAGCCACGTGCAACCGCATCTACAAGATATAGGCGTCGATGCGGCGATGGTCGAGCAACTACCAAGTCCGATTCAAACGGTTATCAAGGGCATTTTACCAAAAAGCTATTTTGGACAAAGTAATTCTAAAGCTAAAGAATAAACGCTTTAAACGCATAGTAAATGCACAAATTTATAGCCGTTGATTCAATCTAAAAAATTTAAAAAAGTACGATTAATAAGGCAATGTTTTATGACAACCATACTTTTAGCGCGTCATGGTCAAGCGTCATTTGGGCAAGAAGATTACGACCAGCTCTCAGAGCTTGGTAGTATGCAGGCGCAAATGCTGGGTCAGCATTATGCAACGACCCAGCGCCGAATCGATGCGATTTTTAGCGGTAGTTTGGTTAGGCAGCAAGATTCTGCGCGCCATTTTTGGCAAAGTTATCAGTCATCTTTTGGCGAGAGTAACGAAAAACCAAGCGTAACTGCCATCAATCTAGATGAGCCTGATAGCTATGTACTGCCGCAGTTTGATGAGTTTAATCATAAAGATGTACTGATAAAATCTAATCCTGCTTTTGCTAGCCGTGTGGGAATTGCTGCTGAGATTGCTAAAGCAGAGGTGCCAGTCACACGGCTGGCAGAGTTGTTTGACGACGCGATGCAGCGTTGGCATGCGGGCGAAAACGACAGTGATTATATCGAAAGCTGGCTACAGTTTAATGAGCGCGCCAAGCAAGCGCTTGAGCAAGTACGTCAACAAGTTGCCAATTTGCAGTTAGGCGTTGACAGTACGGTTTTGGTGTTTACCTCGGGTGGTATTATCGCTGCGATCACTGCGCAGTTATTACAGCAGGGCAGCTCAACAGCCTATCAAATCAATAAAAGTTTGGTCAACACTGGCGTGACATCGCTGACGCTTAAAAATGAACGGAGTCGCCTGTTGTCTTTGAACGAATACAGTCATTTATTTGCTGAGGGCAAACGCTTTGTGACTTGGCGCTAAAAAACAAAGATCAAAGTCTTAAAGCCAGTTAATTAAAAACATCGTGAAGCGGTTACTGTAACTAGGTAGCCGTTTTTTATGGTTTTAAAATCAATCATTACAGGGTGAAAGTAGTTTGATTCTATGCTGCTTTAGGTTGCTTGCGTGTTTGCTTTAGGCTATAACTGCTAAACTTACTCTGTAGATTTACGTTACGATAGACAGTCGACGTCATTTATATGAATACCAATAGGATGGTTTATGAAAAATAAATTAATAAACTTAGTGACCAGTAGCGCTAACCACCATAAAAATCAGTTATTTAGTGCCATTCAGCCAGCGCGTTATCTGAAAGGTTTAAATAAGCAACAGGTTGGCCGCGGTAAAACGGTTTTAATCACTGGCGCAAGCTCAGGGTTAGGCGAGGGTATGGCAAGACTCTTTGCAAAACTTGGTTATAATCTTGCCATTTGCGCCCGCCGTACTGATCGTTTAGAAAATTTAAAAACCGAGCTATCGGCGCAGTATCCTGATATCCGTATTGAATACCGTGTCTTGGATGTCAGTGATTACGATGCGATATTCGAGGTGTTTGATGGGTTCGCAGCGGATTTTGGTCATATTGATCGCGTGGTGGTCAATGCCGGCGTCGGTGATAGCCGCCGGATTGGCAAAGGGCGCTTTGATACCAATCGCAAAACCGTCGAGATTAACTTCATCTCAGCGCTTGCCCAATGTGAAGCGGCGATGAATATTTTCCGAGCTCAAAATAGCGGTCATCTGGTGGTGATATCTAGTATGTCAGCGATGCGCGGCTTGCCTAAGCATTTGACCGCTTATGGCGCAAGTAAAGCGGGTTTAGCACATCTTGCAGAAGGTATCCGTGCCGATATGCTATTGACCAAATTGCCGATTAAGGTATCGACCATTTATCCAGGTTATGTGCGCACCGAAATCAATGAAAATGCCAAACCTTTACCGTTTGAAGTAGATGCAGAAACAGGCACCAAAGCGATCGTTGCTGCGATTGAGGCAGAAGTAGACGAAGCTTGCGTGCCAAGCCTGCCATGGTCGATTGTCGGTCAAGCGATGAAGCATTTGCCATTACAAGTGGTTAATAGAGTCAGCTGATAGCGGTTGTGTTGTTATTAATTTTAACCCCAGTTCGGGATAAGGGCTCAAAAAAAGATAAAAAAAGAAGTCCAAAGTTGCTAAAGTAAGTTTACTAAGACCACTTAAGCAAAAAGGACTTCTTACATGGACAACCTAACCGAGCTATACTGCCATATTGACGACTTTTATCAGCAATTCAAACCTGAGTTTGAGGCTCACTTAATCGCAACGGGCCGTCAACGGCTAAGAGCATGCAAGATAAGTGTATCAGAGATGATGACCATCTTGGTACTGTTTCATCAACTGCGGTATCGACAGTTTAAGTCTTTTTA
>NZ_LXWA01000107.1:0-3894 GCF_001652315.1 Psychrobacter sp. SHUES1
AAAAAAAACAAATTAACAGAGTCGCAATTCTAATTTAAGAATCACAAACATAATGTTAATAGAAACACATCAAGCCCTGCCACTAAATATAATATTCATACCTTATTATTCAGCTATTTACACATAATAATTTGCTATTCGTATGTACTATGTATGTACAAATAATTCGATGAAATTTTTAAACTAAATTACTTGCGCATTGTACATACATAGTACATACTATGTACTCACTGAGTATGTACTATGAGGGTTTTTATGTCTGAAAGCAAAAGCTTTACAATTCGTGTTGATGAAGATCTGATTAAAGTGTTTCATCATGCTTGTTCAAACAACGATACTACAGCGTCACAAGCTATAAGGGCTTTCATGCGTGAGTATGCTAAAAAACACGGTCAAGGCGACTTATTTACAACTAAAAAGGGTTGAATTATAGCTATGGGGTAATCTAATCATGGTCTTCTTGAGCCATGTAAGAGTCAAATTCATCATCACTTAGGTCTTTAATCAAGAAAGCTTCTATCTTCTGAACCTTTTTAAAGATCTTCTTATGTGCTTCTGTTGAAAGCTCTTGATTAATCCTTTGCTCATTTAATAATTCATGCCTTAAATCAAAAATTAGGCTTTCAATACGTTCCAGTGCTTCATTTTTTCTTCTGACCTTACTAAGTCTAAAGTAGCTTTATTTTTCCTCCTGACTTCATTCTGTGCCCGAGCGTACACATAAAAACAGTACATCAACCCAGCAATCACTAAACCAATCGCAATATCCATCATTATCCCTTACAAATCTCTATATTCGAGCCAATAGGTGTGTTATTCGAGTCAATAAGCACGTTATTCGAGTCAATAAGCACGTTATTCGAGTTTTTGTCATGATACTACCAAATGCAATCTAAAGCCTTTAGACCCTCTGTCAAGAGCGCGGTTACGTAAACCTGTATATAATAGAGCTACGCCCTATCATCTACAGGTTTACATAAGCCACGTTGGGGAAACCCCAAACCCCGAAAAAATGACGATTACATGGCTATGGTATGTGCCCATGCTGTAATTGCTGTGAAAATAGTTGAAGCTGCAAGGCTTTCACAAATATTTCGAAGAGTAGCTGCTACCTCCTTTCGTTCAGGAGGTAACGATATTTCAATCTCAAGTAACTGTTTAGCTTCATGAGCTAGTCGTTTATCTTCCTCGGTAGTTAGCACTAGATTGTCTATTTTCTCAACAAGGTTTCTCAAATCTTTATCTGTGATGTTATCTCTAATTACGATGCCTTGACCACAGTTTATTATTGAGTTTCCATGTATATCTAAACCTTGTATATCGCTTGGAGCGCTTACTGCTGTACCGCATCGTTCGAAAGTGTTACCTGAAATGGTGATGGTCATTTATAAGTCCCTTTGTATAGATAGGCATTCAGTATATCAGTACCTTTAAACCGTAGCTTACTATTTTACAAGGTGGTTAATATGGCAATATTCAGAGCTGGAACTAAACATATAAGCAGGTCAAAAGGGCATAATGTTGTCGCGGCAGCAGCTTACCGAGCAGGTGAAAAACTGACCGACACTAACAAACTAAACCCCAATGCGACCACTCATGACTACACCAAAAAGCATGGCGTATTAGCTAAAAATATCGTTTTGCCAATCACTTTAAGTGGTCAAGGTTTTTCGATCAACAGACAAGAGCTGTGGAGTAGTGTTGAACAACACGAAACAACCACTAGGAGCGTCAAAGGCAGCCGTTTAAAGCAGACCGCTAGACTTGCTAGGGAGTGGTTGCTAGCGTTGCCTAGCGAGCTGTCAGACGAAGAAAACGAACAACTAACAGCAGAGTTTACCCAAAAGTTAGCCGATGACTTGGGCGTGATTGGTGATTATTGTATTCATAAGCCAACTATCAAAGATTACAAACCTAAAGCCGACTATATCGAGTGGTATGACCCCGATACACAGAAAACCGAGCTAGTGAGAGTCGATGACGTAAAGGCGCTTGAACCCGATGATCGCAATATACACGCGCATATTATGTTTACTACACGCAAAGCCAAGCTAACCAAAGACGGCGAGCTATTGCTGGGCGACAAGGCAGACAGTGAAAGGTCTGAAAAGTGGCGTAAAGATAAAGGCATGGTCAACGGTGGCGACTATATCAAACAGGTGCGTGAGCTATGGGCAAATATGGTCAATGACCGATTGGCACACCATGATATAGCACTCATTAGCCACAGGTCTTATAAAGACTTAGGGCTTGATATTGAACCACAACGCAAAGAGGGAAAGAACGCAACGGTTCTTGCTAGATATGGCGTTGAAACAAAAATAAGGATAACTAACGATGAAATCAAAGAGCGAAACAGAGCCGTTATTAAGTCAACAGCAAGTAGTTGCATTGCTAGCATTAGTAAAACAGCAGACAGAGCAAATAGTTGGATTGAACGATCAAGTGACTGGCTATCAAATGCAACTACAACCCATTTTGATTCAGAACAAGCAACTCAAAGATTTGACGAGCAATCAATCGTCTTTAATAGACTCGCAAAACAAGCAAATACAGTCCTTGCTAGACCGTCTGCAGCCTTGATAAAGCAAGCGGTACAGAAGTATAGAGATATTAATAACTATGAGCCTATGATACAGATAAGTGACTGGGCTGCGGTTGCTGGTTCAAAACCCAAACCTAACCCCGAACCCAATCCAATACTGGAATTTAATCAGCGTCAGCGAGATATTATCAACAATATAAGCGATAACCTCACAGGGTTTAATGGCGAATATGTGAGCCAATCGCAGCTTAGAGATAGCCTTTCATATCATGACAATGAGCGCATTTTAATACTGCTAACAGACCCTGAAAGAGAGGAAATGCTGTATAAACAGGATGAAATGGCTCGCACTGAGCAAGTTATTATAAGCAGCCCATCTTTAGATATGACACAGAAGTCACAAATAGAGGCAGGGCATGAAAAACCCGAGCCGACACCTCATACCCCAAGCTATACCTACACTCCACGCTAACCATTAACCTTTTCTTAAATATCAAAAAAGAATATAGATGTAATATTTGTTAAGCTTAACTTAAAACGCAGACATAAAAAAACGCTCAAACTGCTTGCACAGTAGAGCGCTTTTCGTTTAGCATAGTACACAACAGTTAGACAAGTTTGGCGACTTGAATAACGAACAAATAAGCATTCACAGTGCGTTATTTGAACAGACAGAGCTTGTTGTTACGCTCATTCTATCAAAAATACACTTCTAATCAATACAAAATCGCTTATTTACTCGTTTTTCATACTCTCTATATACCACTAACTGTCCCTAAAAATGGGTGGCAGGCATCAGCGACGACTGCGTTTTTGGGGTGATAAGCAATCTCTCGACAGGGGGAGCTGAACATATTGAGAAGTGGTATGAGTGGTTATGCAGGTCAGCTTAGTACGCATATTGGGGCAACCCTTGCGGAACAGTCTGTATAGCGGGTAGAACCACGTTCAGGCGGTGCTATTAGCCGTAATTCTACCAGTGTCAGCTTAATACAGTGATGACACCCGATTGAAAGCGACGACGATGCCGACGGCATATAAATCACTATCGGAAACACACTAAAGGATTTGCAGTTTTTCAACTGCAAATGCTTTAGGGTGAGTGTTCCCGATATCTGCTCAAACTCCACCAACAGCATATAAACAAGCTTAGGCTATTACAAGTAATATATAGCCCCCTAGGCTATATATTATAAGGACTCACAAAAAAAATTATAATATATATAGATCAAAAAAAACAAATTAACAGAGTCGCAATTCTAATTTAAGAATCACAAACATAATGTTAATAGAAACACATCAAGCCCTGCCACTAAATATAATATTCATACCTTATTATTCAGCTATTT
>NZ_LXWA01000108.1:0-3850 GCF_001652315.1 Psychrobacter sp. SHUES1
GGTGTTGATGGTGTAGAGTGCTAGATTATAGCTATCCCACACGTCGATGGTCAGCTTCTTGCCTTTAGCCAGGCTAAATTGAATGGTGGATTTAAGACTTTTCTTTCCTGATTTTTTGATACCTACGTATTTGATTGCTGCTTTTTTAAAGGGAATCCAACCAAGTGATTTACGCTTAGATTTTGGGTTGTTGGTTCGCCAGTTTAGTTTGGCTTTTTTGAATTGCTTGCGAGATTTAGTATGGGTTTCGGCAATGGCTTGTAAGGTTTGGCTGTGCAGGTTTAGCAGCTCGCCACTACCTTTTACATAAGCCGCAATATCATAAGCTGAAAAGAAAAGATTGGTGCGTTGAAGATGCTTAAAACTCAAGTCATTCACATAGTTCCACACAAAATTAACTGCGCTCGCTAAGGTATTTAGCTGATTGGCGTGTTTGTCTTTGATGCGACACTTGAGCGTTTTCATAGAGTGATTATGGTCTTAATGAGTTTGGTTGACAAGTCTGTTTTAAGGCTGAGCGACAATAGCTGACGCCTAATGTCCACGCCCTAGAAGGGAGGTGGTTTTACGGCGCTTTTTGATAAATATACCTAAAATTATTAAGAAAAATAAAAATTAATTTTTAAAATATACTTTTTAAATATTATGGCATATCAACTTTTTTCTGAAAAACCAATATCTCATTGTTGGCGGGCATTTTATAGCGATTTATTAGCAATAGATGCTGTTTTTCCGCCATTTCTATGATGTCTTCTAAAGCACGAACACCGCTGTTGCTATCACGCTGCCGAAGACTATAGTCAAACTGTCGATTACTATCACTGCTATAACGGCCATTTTCGTTAAAGGGTCCATAAACGATGAACTTTCCCTCTAAAGGTAGCATATTGCCAACCAACTCAAATAACTTACTGACTAAAAACCACGACATAATATGCAAAGTATTGGCGGTAAATACCGCATCATAAGGCGCATTGATAGTCTTATTTATCGGCACTGAATCAGACGATACATTAAAGCTTAGCGGCGCATATAGATTAGGCGCAGGATGCGCAGCATGCCAAGCGTTGATAATGACATGATTGGCAAACACATCACTGGTCTGCCAGTATAAATGCGTCAAACGTGGCGCAAAATAGACACTATGCTGCCCCGTCCCTGAACCAACTTCTAAGACATGAGTAGCGTCTTGCAGCTCTTGCTGTAAAACGTCTAAAATCGGCTGCTGATTATTTTCACACGCTTGAGAAAACGGCAAGGTTGCAGCGTCATATAGATGATTACGTATTGAACTGCTTTTATTCATATTCCTTCCTGTTCTCTATTATCTTGCAGTAACGAGCGCTAACCACTAATAAATACCCGCTTCTACCCCAGCTGCCAGTGTCATCGCTAGCTCTTCGACTTGCTCGGTAAATACCTCTTGCCAATCGCCTTGTAAAATCAGAGCTTCTTGAATCCATTCCCAGCGCAATCCAGTGGTTATGGTTTTTATAGCAAGCTTGGTACCCGTACCATCATGACCTGCGCGAACATAGAGTGCAAACGGCATACCCTGCTTCTTCTCTAACACCGGATAATAACAGCGATCAAAAAAGTCTTTGGTCAGCCCCGCCATATACGCCAAGTTCTCAGTCGTGCCTAATAATAGCGCATCCGCAGCTAACACATCTTCAGGCTGCGTATCTTGAGGAGATTTGAGTATGATGTTGATATCTATATCAGGGTGATTAGCACCATCGTAGGCTGCTTGCGCTAGCTTTTTGGTATTCGGTGATGGCGCATGCGCGACGATAAGTAAGGTTTTACTAGCCATATCAATCACCTTTATAGAAGTTACTAGTTTTTGGAATTAATAGTCACTCTTTGAATGATATCAGGATGAATGCTTTTCGCAACCGGACAAGTTAACGCAGTGTTGTAGAATATCTTTTGCGTTTTATCCTCTAACGCTTGATTAAAAGCGATCTCGACATGTATTTCACTGACACGTCTTGGATCAGCAGCCATTATTTTGGTCACTTCAGCGGTAGTACCTGCGATATCAATCTTCATATCACGCGCTTTGATACCGATAATCGTCAACATGCAACCGGCTAAGCTAGTCGCCAATAAATCAGTCGGTGAAAAGGCTTCGCCCTTACCTTGATTATCAACTGGTGCATCGGTAATGATTTCATTGTTTGATTGTAAATGAATAGCGGTAGTACGTAGGTCGCCTTGGTAAGTTACTTTTGAGGTTGTCATATAATTCTCTTCGATAGTTATGGTTATTGGATTATAGTTGCTTGGACATCTTAAGTAGCTCATTTATAGACAATAATTACTTCAGATTTTTTAGTTAAAACAATAGACTTTATGTTTGAAGGTTTTTAGAAAATGGACTCTCATACAATTTCGTATTAAGCAAAAAAAATAATTTATGAAAATATTGAACGAAATAAAAATGGTCAACGGAGTTTTTAAGAATAATTCATCTAGTTCCTATTTACTGACTAACCTCTTTCTCTCTAAATGTGCTAAAAAATCTTGTCCTTTCTTAGTGATAGAAAATCTTCTCCATCGTACGCTAGCAACTTTTTCGTTCTGAACTAGTCCGTGAATTTGTAGCTTAGGACAGACATTGTTATATAAAAAGTATACTGATTCTTGTTGCTGAGTTTGATTTGTTACACCAGTAACAAGAGTCTCTTGAACAGTTATGAATAGAGTAAATAAATTTTGAGTTACGTCTTCTTTACCATTAATAATATTGGGTGGAATTTTCACCTCTATTGAATTAAGAATTTTTTCTAATTCATCAAATTCAGACGAGTTAGTTACTTTTGTATACTGGCCAACTTTATTTGCTAAAATAGAGTTTTGCTTATTTAATTCTTTCACCTGATTGTTTAATTTAGCTATTTCATCCACTAAGCCTTTTGTATCAGGTATCTCATTTCCAGAAACCCAACCAGCTAATTCTCTTGTAGATGCTATTTCAGGTAAGCTCTCCATGACAGCTAAACGAATATCTTTCATGTCTTCAAAGAATGAAGACATATTATTCAGTACTTTGGCTCTAAATAATTTTAATTCAGAAGGGTTGTTTACCTCCATCACTGATGAACCATGCTTTTTAACCTTACTTTCTAATGCACTGTCATTAATTACGACAGCAAAAAGTGGTTTTTCAATCTCCAAAGCATAATCATACTCTAATTCAGTATAGCTAATACCAGATTCAGGTTCGACGCTACCGTATCTTCCACCTAAAATTAACATATAAACATCAGATTCATCAATCCACTTTTTTATAACGTCTAATTGACTCTTATCACTGGCATTGAATAATTCCATTCCAGCAGGAATATGTCCAGACTTTAATACAGCACTAACAGCTGCTTGTCTCTCTTCTATCAAATCAATATACGTTGATGATATAAATACCTGTAACCTTTTTTTCATAGAATTTCCTCTTATCAAAAATTGAGTAATGACCATTTATAAACATTATACTTGTTATAACTGGATTTAAGTTAGCTTATTAAGAAAAGAGATATACGAGTGTGATTTTATTAAATATCTTTATATAAATCCCGCAGACAAAGAAAACCCCCTTCTACATTAGCAGAAGGGGGTATATCTTAAGAATAGAGAGCTGACGATGACCTACTCTCACATGGCCGGAGCCACACTACCATTGGCGCGATGATGTTTCACTTCTGAGTTCGGGAAGGGATCAGGTGGTGCCATCATGCTATTGTCGTCAGCAAAGGGGGTTAGATATGAGTCTGTGTGTTTAATGACTAGTGTCATCTTAATCCAACTGAATCAAGGATTAAGGTGATATCGAAATAATTAGACTTGA
>NZ_LXWA01000109.1:0-3371 GCF_001652315.1 Psychrobacter sp. SHUES1
CGACATTAAGGCGCAGTATGAGCGACTGCTTGCTAACGGTAAGTGCAAAATGCAGGCTGTCTGTGCGGCGATGCGTAAGCTTGTGCATATTTGTTTCGGCGTGGTTAAACATCAGCAACCTTACCAAGCAAGAGTTGAGCTAATTAGCACTTGATTTGGCTTTTTTAAGATGGTATCTCTTAGCAGCTGTCCAATTTTATTATGCCACTACATTACCACTACTGATGCAGCACTAGCCGCTGGACTAAACAACTACGTCAGCAAAGGCGGTATCACAACCCAAGATATAGAAAACACGACAAGCTATGAGGGTGATGCGATACAAGTTGGCGTGAGTTTGGGTAATACTACAGGTAAACCACAAGCTAATAGTAATGGTTTAGGCTATGGCACAGATAGCGACAGCGATAGCAGTATCACTAAAGCAGGTATTACGGGCATCGCAGGCAACAGTGGTATCACAACGGACAATCAGGCCGAGTACGCGGGAGCCCTTGACAATGGGTTTGATGCAACAAGAGTTAATGAGGAGCTAGGAGCACAAACAGAGATCACCCAAGCCTTTGATCAAGACCGGCGTAAGATTAAGACTGAGCTGAATGCTAAAGAGAAGGCGCTTCGTGATGAAGCGGAGGAACAAGGACAGCTAGGTAATAATACTGCTCGCGATAAACTTATCGAACAAGCGGACAAAGTACAAAACCAAGGTCTGCTGTTTGATGCGATATCTGGTGCTATTTATGGACCAAATACTAATGGCGTTACAGGTTATGTGGCGAAAGCTGCAAGTCCATTTATCGCTAGTCAAATTGGAACCTATTTTAAAGCCAATGAAGCCATCAATAGTATAGATGGTGGTGACCGATCAGAACAAGGTAGTGCGGCTCATATTTTAGCTCAAGGTATTTTAGGTGCAGCTATCAGCTATGCGACAGGTAACGATGCATTGACGGGTGGTATCTCGGCTGGTTCAGGTGAGGCAACCGCACCTCTCTTATCTAAATTTCTCTATGGTAGTAGTGACCCTACTAAACTTACTGCTGAACAAAAAGATACGATTAGTGCAATCACTAGTGCCGTCGGTGCTGGTATTGGTTTGACAACAGGGAGTGCCAGTGATGCGGCTAATGCCGCTGAAACGAGCAAGGTTGCAGTTGAAGATAACTACTACTATGCGGATCTTAAAAATATAAGTAAGAAAACAAAACAAGAAGTAGAGAAGATATACAACATCCAAAAAAGCTCTTTTGAAGGTAAATGTAGATCTGCAGGTGGAGACTGCAATGACGTTATCCAAAAAATGATAAACTTTGTTGAAAGTCCTTATGTACAGAAGAATTATGGAAATTTAAGAAATCAGACATTAGCTAAATTGGAAAGCAATCCTGAGTTAGTAATAACTTACTTCGATAGTCTTGCTTACAAGTTTAATGCGAAAGATAGAAGCATATTGAATCGTTATATTAAGCCAACTTTAGAGGCTGGAGGCGGCGCTATTGGAGGAGTAGGATCTATAGGTGGTGCAGCATATGCTTGTGGTGCGTCAGCTGGTATAGGGTGTTATGCGGCAGTAGTAGCAGGCTCTGCAGGTTTATCCAGTTCTAGTGATCACTTAATGACTGGCACTAAGAATTTTGGTAAACCTTTAAGCCAACAAGACCCAACTCAAATTGTTCAAACATTACAAGGATTGGGATTATCTAAAGAAGCAGCTTAAACTCTTCAATTAGGAATAGACGTGCTCGGTACGGGTGGTTTGGGTTTTGGGGTGGGTACTGTTACAAAATCTGGGAAATATGTGCCTACAGCTCAAGTTATCCCTAATAATTTTAATTTATATGCAGGTCGAACTTTAATATATCATGATAATATTGGTGGTCATGCAGTTGCCCAGCATGTGGGTAAAAGTGATCAACAGTTGATTGCGAGGCTTTCAGCTGAACCAAAACTTAAAGCAACTTCTACATTTTCGGATCTTTATACTGCAGAACGTGCTATAGGAGATACTCTTAGATTAAATCAAACCAAGGTTAACGAATGGTTGCAATCTTCTTCAGGTCCTAATCGTCTAGTATTACCACAATCTCTAGGATATAACGTTGGTCGAGTAATCAGTAAAGGATCAAAACAGAGTACCAACTCGCAAAAGGTACGTTTGGTAATTGACAAAGACCCTGGAGCGCCAAAAGGATTTGTAATTATTACTTCATATCCATCACAATAACCGTAGGAAACATAATGCTTAACGCGTTCAAATATATTATGGAGTGTTACTTTTATCAAGATTGGCAGTCTGAGTTTTCTCAAGAAAAGGAAGTGCTAGTTTTTTTCGCTAAAAAAGAAAACTTAGAAATTGTAAATAATGTAATCAGTGATATTAAAGTTGTATTAGAAAATGACTTGTCAGAAAAAATTTTTCAAGATAATAACTTTGATTTTGATCCATTATTAGAAGGTTACAATACCGAAAAGGAATGGTTTGAGTATGCTTATGAGTTGCTGACTGATGAGATTAGTAAGCGCAAGTAAGGAATTATTAGTATGGACTTACTAGATATTGAAAGTTACTTAATTGAAAATGAGGCTCAAGACTTATATTTTATAATTCATGAGGCTTTAGAAAAAAATAAATTAAGTTTTTTGGTGTAATGGACAAAATTCATGCTAAAAAGTAGAAGGTAGTCGCTAATGGACATAATTCATACTATTTGAGTGATTTTGATAGTAGAAAGTCTTTAATAAACCGTAACTTACGCTGCTCATTTAGACCATGATGACTGTGTAATTGTCGCTTTAACTCACTGAATAATCCTTCAAGAGAATTGGTGGTATTTGGTATATCTAAGTGCTCATATTCTTGATAAGTGAATAGCCAATCGCTATTGGTTCTGAGGCTGCGATAAGCAACTTCTAAGACGCTTATGCGTATACCACGTTCTACCAGTATCTTCATTGGTGCTACGCTCACTCAGATAGTCTTCATGGGTTAAATACCATTGATCTAAGCATTTTGTGAATGTGGCTTTATCAAGCTTAGTTAAGTCTAAAGTAAGCCCTCTAAGCTCGATACTAGCAATATTTTTAGGGCGACGAGTGAGGTAACGAGTCACTATTTGTACCTGATGGAACTGGCACATCTGGCAAGGGGTGTAGGTAAATAACGTACGCAGTCCTCGTCTACCATCACAGGTAATGCTTTGTACATCAACGCCTAACGATGCTAGATGATCAATTCCTTGCTTGTAGGCACTGTTGGTTTCATGACTGACTATCGCGTAGTAAAGAACCGCTTTAGTAGTATTGTCCATAAAAACCATTAAACCGAACTTACGACCAAAGTAAGTGGTGTCCATGATGATGTTAGCAGTCTT
>NZ_LXWA01000110.1:0-2864 GCF_001652315.1 Psychrobacter sp. SHUES1
ATTGATTTAGGTTGCAGGGACTCAGCAACGACAAGTAATGGTGAGGTACTAAAAACCAAAGTCACCCAGCAATACGCTAAAAAACTAGGCATTGCTCAGCGGGCTAAAAACAAACAAAGCGTTAAGGCGATTCACGCCAAGATTAAAAATACACGCCAAGACTTGATTCATAAATTTACCACCAACCTTACCAAGACTAATAAAATAATCATCATTGGCAAACTTCAATCAAAATCATTCATTAGGGGCAAACTCGCCAAGTCCGTCTATCAAAACCGCGAAAGAGGACTCCATCCGACATTAGGATGGAGGTGAATTTCGCATAATTCTTAGTTTTTACATAGATGCCTCATTAAAATTGTATCAAACACCCTAAATTATTGATACAATAATTAAGTATTATTATATTTATGAACTCACTAAGCGCCTTCCATGAAAATCAACAAAGCGTATAAATTTAGGCTTGAGCCTAATGCAGAACAAGGGGTTATGTTGACTCAGCTTGTCGGTTCTGCGCGGTTGGTTTGGAATCAAATTTTGGCCGCCTCATTCGAGATGTTTGCTAAAGGCGAGTTTATTAATGTGACCAATTTGGTCAATAAAATAACGGGATTAAAGAACAATCCTGAATTTGCCTACCTGAAAACCTGCTCTAATGCCGTATCCTTGCAACAAAAAATTCGTGACTTAGCATCGGCTTGGGCGCGGTTCTTTGATCCAAAAGTCCATGCAAGGTACAAAGAAAATAAAAAGAAATCTCGTAAACCTAAATTCTTTAAACTGGCCGATGGCACCGAAATACAGCGCCGACCTTTGATGCCGCAGTGGAAGCGCAAATCCGATCAGAACGACTCCATGCGCTTGGTGCAATTTGACAAATACTGCAAGGTTCAAGGCAATCGAGTGAAACTGCCTAATGGTGTTGGCTTTGTAAAATTCAGAAAGTCCCAAGACATCATCGGCACCATCAAAAACGTCACCATCAGCAAAAAATCAGGGCGCTGGTACGTGTCTTTTGGCACGGAGCGGGAGTTGGAACAAAACCCAATTCATCCCTCGAAAAGCGCCGTAGGGATTGATTTAGGCATCACCAAACTGATTACCACCTCAGATGGTCAATACATCAAACCCAAAAACAGCTTTAAAACCAATCAGGTCAAACTGGCCAAGCTGCAACGGCAGTTGAGCCGCAAGGTTATGTTTAGCCAAAACTGGAAAAAGCAAAACAGCAAGATTCAAAAATTACACCATCACATCGCCAATATTCGCCATGACTACTTGCACAAAATCACCACCACAATCAGCAAAAACCACGCCATGATTGCCTGTGAGGATTTAAAAGTCGCCAATATGTCGAAGTCTGCCAGTGGTTCGATGGAGAAAAAAGGAAAAAACGTCAAAGCCAAGTCAGGATTGAACAAATCCATTTTAGATCAAGGTTGGGGCATGATGATTGATATGCTGGAGTACAAGCAGCAGTGGCGCGGTGGTTTACTTGTCAAAGTCAATCCACGATACACCAGCCAAACCTGCTCTGAATGCCAACATATCGCCAAAGAAAATAGACAATCTCAGTCCAAGTTTGAGTGCGTCAAATGTATGTATGTTGCGAACGCTGATGTCAATGCGGCTCGTAACATATTAGCGGCAGGACATGCCGTGTTGTCTGCGGAGGGAAGATGCGGTAAAGGTCGCCCGATGAAACAGAAAACGTGCAACCCTCGTGAGAAGGTCGCCTAAGAGCTAACGCTTTTAGAATCCCCCACTTGAGCTTGGCGAAAGTGGTGGGAGTATGTCAAAAAGGCTGGATTTTTGGTAATGAGAAGCAAAGACAGTGGACGCAAGTCATTATGGGTCGCAAGTATAAATTTCAAAATCCATTGCGGCAAAATTATTTGCATATAAAAACGCTGTCTGATTTATTAGAACTGGAGATGAGTTATTTCCATTCGATGATTGCCTTTATCGGCGAGTGTGAGCTTAAAACTCGCGATGAACTACCTGAGCATGTATTGACGAGCGGCATGGCATCTTATATTAAGAAAAAACAAGATAAAATGCTTACCGATGAAGAAGTCAAAGCCATTGTTGAGCAAATTGAAAACAATCGATTTAGCAAGTCTTGGCGTACTAACAGAGCGCATAAAGCCTATTTAAAAGAGAAGCATAATCCGTCAAACAAGCAAGCTAGTGATAAACCAAATGCTAAGTCAGTTACTATATCAGCGAATCAGCCTGCGCCTGAATTAATAGTAAAACAACCTCCTAAAAAGACCATTCTTCAAAGCAGAGAAGTACTGCGATGGTCTGGGCAAACGGAAGTTGAAGCGAGCGACGCTCCGTTTTTCCCTTCTAGCAATGTTCTGCCTATCTCTCAACTGATTAATGATGATTCTGTCTTTATTACCCCATTTGAGGTTTTGGAATCAGAGCCGAAGATAGAGAAAGCTGCTACTAAGGAGCCTTCTATTATCGAGCAAGTTGAAGCGTCAATCATTTCTGATAATACTCCCGCTTGCCCGAAGTTTAATAGTGAGATGGTCAAGCGCGTTGCTAAAAAAGGTCAGCAGCAAGGTCAGCCCTTTTTTGGTTGCAGTCAATTTCCTAAGTGTCGCGGTGTGGTGAATATTAATTAGGTGATATTAGGGCGTGTATAGAATTCAAATGAGTGGCAACCAGATAAAGACACAAGCAAGCATTATCGCTGCTGCATAGCTATCTTTGAGCTTATCATATCGCGTGGCAATGCCCCTAAAATGTTTCAACCTAGCAAAAGCGTTTTCTACCAAGTGACGGCAACGATACAAATACCAGTCTAGTGTGTCATTGTTGCTGTTTTTAGAGTTCGACTTAACGGGTATGAC
>NZ_LXWA01000111.1:0-2719 GCF_001652315.1 Psychrobacter sp. SHUES1
ATCTAAATTAGTTGACCCTTACACCTTTTCAACCTTCTTAATTTAATTAAAGGAAGTCAATGTATTTAGGTCATAAGTTAGATATCTGAACGTAATTCTCTATTAATTAACCCGTATTGCGTAGACCCGCTGCCAAAGCATTGATACTACGGATTAATGGATCTTCAACACTAAAGTCACCGTCATCATATATAGTGTCTTTTTGTCTGGCACGTTTCAACAACTCGATTTGTATGTAGTTAATCGGATCTAAATAAGCATTTCGCCACTGCAGTGACGCGGCAAGGTTTTGCTGATGTGCCAATAATGATGTCTGGTTAAGCAAAGAATTTAAACCTGAAAATGTCAGCTCGTGCTCATCGATTACCGCTTGCATAATCTTTTCACGTAATCCCTCATCTTCACATAACTGACTATAAGCCTGAGCAATGCTCATCTCAGACTTGGTAAACGCCATTTCAATATTACTAATAAATACGTTAAAAAATGGCCAGCAACTGTTCATCTCCCTCATTAAAGCTTCGTCTTGTTTAACACTATGAAGAGCACTACCTACGCCATACCAAGCTGGTAGGGTAAAGCGCGCTAAAGACCAACCAAATACCCAGGGAATCGCCCGCAAGGTTGTCTTACTAGGCAGACCTTTGTTACGGTGCGCTGGGCGTGAGCCGATATTTAATAAAGAGATTTCCTGCACTGGCGTCACTTGTGAGTAGAACTGATAAAACCCTTCGGTATGGTCAGTAAGCGTACGATAACTTTGTTCACCCGCATCGGCTAGACGCGCAAAGAGTGCTTCATAATTTGGTAGTTCAGGCGGTTGCACCACAAATCTTGTTGAGCACGCTTTGAGGGTACCAGTGATGCCCATGGTTAGCTCAAACACAGCGGTATCGGTGTTGGCATATTTGGCATAAAGGACTTCGCCCTGCTCGGTGACTTTAATTTCTCCATGCAGTGTCCCTGCGGGCTGAGCGGCAATTGCATTATGTGTTGAGCCGCCACCACGACTGACAGAGCCACCACGGCCATGAAACAAGCGGGTTTTGATACCATATTCCTCAGCGATACGGTTAATGGTTTGCTGCGCGCTATACAGCTGCCATGCAGAGGTGATAATACCGCCATCTTTTGATGAATCTGAATAACCCAGCATGATTTCTTGCGTGTTATCTAAGTGTTGCAGCAACCCTCGATAAAGCGGATTATCCAAGACGGCAGGTAAAATCTTATCGATATTTTTAAGGTCTTCGATGGTTTCAAACAAGGGTGCGACGGGTAAGTCAGCGGACAGTTGCCCTTCGTCATTCACTGTACATAAGCCTGCAAAGCGCATGAGTAGTAACACTTCTAATAATTGACTGGCGTTATTGGTCATTGATATGACGTAACTGCCGAAAGTATCTTGCCCGACCAGTTTACGTAAGGTTGCCACAGAGTTCATCAAAGCCAATTGTTCGCGTGTTTTATCACTCAAGTTATCGGTATAAATGAGCGGTGTACCGGGCTTTTCAAGTAAGCGCGTTAGCCATTCTTGGCGCTCAGTTTCAGTGAGCATTTGATAATCTGGCAGATTAGAGGCATTGGCAAAAATATCAGCTATCACCTCGCTATGATAAGAGGACTCTTGACGAATATCGAGCGCTGCCAAATGAAAACCACAGGTTTTGACCAAACGAATCATATCAAGTAATAAGCCTTCGCCATGTGCCGTATCGTGAGTATTGACACTTTTCCGAATGATGCGTAAATCTTCTAACAATTCTTGCGGATTGGTGTAAGCATCTTTTTCAGCCTCGCTATCACTACCTTTGCTTTGAATATGGCTATTAGTCGATTTTATTTTGGCAAGAATAATCGATAACAGTCTTCGGTACGGCTCATTGTTGTAATCGTCAGTATTGTAATCAAAGACTCGTCTGTCGAGCTCACGATAACTTTCAATTTTTGTATACACGTCAGGTTCGATAGCGACAATTGTATCGCTGTGAATCAGTTCACGACGCAATTTTTTGATCAACACTTGATAGTGACGCAAGACGGTATTGGCATGCATCAATACGGCCATTTCTGTGGTGTCATGAGTGACAAAGGGATTGCCATCTCTGTCACCACCAATCCAAGAACCAAAGCTCATGAACGCCGGTAAGGGATAGTCTGTTAGCTCAGGATAGATATCAACAATGGCGTCTTTAATATTACGGTAAACTTTGGGAATGGCGCTGAATAAACTGGCATTGAAATAATGCAGGCCATTATTGATCTCGTCATAGACTAAAGGTTTACGCGTCCGTACTTCATCAGATGACCATAATAAATCAATGGTTTGCGCCGTTTGTTCTTTCGCTTGCTCATAGGCGAAACTGTTTTCAGGAAGATTATTCAAAGCATCGCTATGCTTGAATAAACTCTGCAATAGATTCATCGTCGTACGGCGACGCGCTTCAGTCGGATGGGCGGTGAATACTGGGATAAATTTTAGTTGCTCAATCAGCTCTTGCATTTGGGCGGGTTCAATATTGCGCTCACGACATTCAAGCAGCGTACGCCGAAACGAGCCTTCCCAGCTATGTTCCGATTGCATACGCAAGGCTTGACGTTGTTCTCGTAAGTAATTTTCTTCACTGAGATTGGCTAAGAAGAAATAGATAGAAAAGCTGCGGATGACATTTTTTAAGGTTTGGTTGTCTAACGAGGCAATAAAGTCGATGAGTTGTTG
>NZ_LXWA01000112.1:0-2171 GCF_001652315.1 Psychrobacter sp. SHUES1
ATATAGTGGTCAACTAATTTAGGACACCTGATAAGAGGTTTTTGTTAAAGTAGCGTTTCTCTTTTTCTAGCGGTGTTAAATAGTCATTAAAACGGTGTGGTCTCACTGACTGATAATAGCCCCAAATATAATCAATAATGGCAGTCCGAGCTTCAGCAATATTCTCATAACCGCCCTTTGGCATCCATTCTGTTTTAAAGCTCCTGAAGAACCTTTCAGTTGGCGCGTTGTCCCAACAGTTACCTTTTCGGCTCATGCTCTGCTTCATGCCATTACAACTTGCCACGGATTCAGCAAACTTCTTGCTAATGTAATGGGTGCCTTGATCAGAGTGAAACAACACCCCACTTGGCTTTAAGCGCGACTGATACGCCATCTGCAGCGCTTTGGTTGTCAGCATACTGTCAGGCGAATCTGATACAGCAAAGCCAACAATACGACGAGCATATAAATCTAAAACGATAGCTAGGTAGCACCAGCCGCCTTTGATACGAATATATGTGACATCACCTGTCCAGACATGATTGGGCGCTGATGGGCTAAAATTACGGTTCAGTATATTGTCATGAGCTTTGTGTTCTTCATCAGCATGCTTATATTTATGCGTTTTCAATTGACAGCTTTTAAGCCCCATCTGCGCCATGAATTTACCTGCTATATAGCGGGTCAGCTTGATGCCGTGTTCATTCATTAGTATAGCGGCAATGCTGCGAGCGCCTGCTGAGCGCTTTGAGTCGTTAAATATTTGGCGGACTAATGCTTTAGTTTTGACGGTTTCAAGGCTGATAGGCTTGGGCTTTAGTCCATAGTAGTAACTGCTCTTCATCACGCCAAACAGCTTGCACAGAAGGCTTTTACTGACCTGTTCGTCTTGCTCTGCAAGCTGTCTTATTAACGATAGCCGTTCAGGCTGTCCAAGGCCAGCAGAGCAGAAGCCTCACTCGAGCATAGCTCTCGTCTTGCGTCGGGGCGAAGCAGTGCTTCGCTTTATCCCTCCTCATTTAGAATGTCGCGCTCCATAGTCAGCCGCTTAACCTGCTTACGCAGCTCTTGAAGCTCGCGCTGTTCATCCGTTAAAGCGTTGCCGGCTTTAGGTGCTTCGCCACTGATTTCTTGACGGTATTGACTCAGCCATTTCTGCAAGGTGGATTTACCTATCCCTAAGGAATTGGCCACGTCAGGTATGGTGCGGTTGTGATCAACAACTAAGCTAATCGCTTCTAATTTAAATTCTCGGGTATATTGATTGCGTTTGTTGGTCATACTATTTTCCTTCTTCGGGTTAGTATAACCTTGTATCTTGAATAATCGCTTAATACTATCGATGAAAGTTGATAAAATAAAGCAGTTATTCATGAGCATTGAGAGTATGAGTATAACCTTAGTGCCTAGACACTGTGTAAGAGATTATGCCCAATGCTCATCCCATCATCTTCATATTCTGAATGGTATCCAAGTGCCTCGCCATCTACCAAGGTGTCATGAGTGACACTGCATAGACAAGGGAAGACAATAAGATGACACACTATATCGGCATAGACGTCAGTAAAAACAAGCTAGATATCGCCTGGCTCAAAGCCACTGATAATCTCAAATTTAAAACCAAAGTCTTTAAAAATGATTACAGTGACTACGCTGCTCTTATCAACTGGCTCATTGCTAACATCACTGACGACTTAAGTAATATTCACATCACGGTCGAGGCCACAGGAGTCTATCACGAGAACATCGCCTACTACCTATTTGATAAAGGTCTTAACGTCAGTATTATCAATCCTGCTTATATCAAAAGCTATGCTGCTAGTTTAGGAAGTCGCAACAAGACGGATAAGAAAGATAGTATGTTATTAGCCCGCTACACCTATAGTGCTAAGCCTAAATTGTGGACACCGCCGCCAGCAGAGGCGCGTCACCTCAAGTCTTTACTGTCGCGCTTAGACGCGCTACAAGAAGACTTACAACGTGAGCTGAATCGATTGGAAAAAACGGAGGCCACAGACACCGCTCCTATCGTTAAAGCGTCTATTGAGCAGATGATAGTCTCTTTGCAAGCCGCCATTGTTAAGCTCAATGGTGATATTGATGACCATATCGATGGTCATCCCAATTTAAAGCAAGACCAATATCTGCTACAAACTATTAAAGGCGTCGGCCCTGTTGTCTCAAAGCAG
>NZ_LXWA01000113.1:0-2045 GCF_001652315.1 Psychrobacter sp. SHUES1
TTAATTTGTCGCAATATAATAAATAGCTTGTGCCAAAGTTCATCGTTGAGCTTGGTGCGAGTCATAAGTGATGCCTTATTTCTTTGTTGTGGTAAACAGTAGAGTAAGGCGTTGCTTATGTTTTTCAATGGTTCCTCAATTCTATACAGCCCCTATTGTTTCTCTAGGGAATTTAGAACATATAAAAAATGCCCCCCCCCTACTACTTGACGTAATAAGGGGGGGGTATCTAGCCTTTCCTAAAAAGTGTGTAACTATCATTTAGATTGTAGAAGTACTTACACGAAATTTAGGAAAGGCTCTATGATTCCTATACATTTTACTCTAAAAAAAATCAAAGGCTTTATGTCAAAATAGCGGGAGGGAATGTAGATTCTTATTTATTCCATAAGAATCTAGCAGACTCTGTTAACGCAGGAGAGTATGCACCTGAAGTGGACGATCAAGGTTATTACACGCTCCCATATTCAGGTAAATATGAATTGCGTATTCTTCAGCCACGTTCTCAAGCTTCTAGAGGGAAAACACCCGTGTATTGGCTAGAAGTATCTATTTTATAGTTATATAAGCTTAATATTATAATGCTGACCTACGCTATCACATACACAGACTGTAATACTCATGCTGAGTATTACAGTCTGTGTAGCGCACCGATCACAAATAAAATTTGTATGGTAAGTACACTGGGACTATTTCTTAGCCCACGGCCAAAGATTCAAGTCCTCACTAGGGAACTAGACCAGTAAAGACGCCTGATCTATTTCACTAGGATTTGAGCAAAGGGCTTTAAGTTGATATCTTTTACATATTTTCAGACTTGTTCCTGGTTGGTGGTACTGAGTAGGTTCCCACAACATGGGCAACTAATTCGTCAGATCCATCTGAGTATAAAGAAACCTCACCTACGACTAGACTTCTTCCAATTTTTAGCAGTTTGCACTCAGCAATAATGAGTGATTTTGCAGTTGGTTTACGTAAAAAGTTGATAGTTAGACTCGTGGTTACTGCTAATGGTACTATGCCAATTCTACCTAAGATAGCCACATAAAGAGCCACATCAGCAATTCCCATCATTACAGGTCCCGATACAGTACCTCCAGGTCTCAAATCATCTAAACTGATATCATGGGATAAAATTGACCCACTGCTATTTACTGCCTCAATCTTGTACTTTGCTTGAGGGAACTCAGACTTCATGAACTCAGCTATCTCTTCCTTGGTTGCTGACATAGGGCTTCCTTTAATCTAACTGTTATTGGCACCTCTATTCTATCCTAACTTTCCACCTTACTACGATAAAAAGTTATATAGCCGTTTTAGTTCAGAGCACTAGTTTTAAAGTCCTTGACGGTTTGCTGAGATGTATAGGCTAATGATAGGTTATCAGGTCCTTTCACTGGTTCAGTCCCACTGTAAGAATTGAAAAAAGACAATTAGTTAGCATTTGAGAATGATTAGTGTGTATATTGATTGATTAACTATAAAAACTAAGGGGGCAGGATTGGATAATAATAGATTTCTCATACGAGCAATTGGAACTGCTGGTTAAATTTTTGATGGTGTATCAAAAAGTATGTTGGGGTAATAAAGGAAGGGTGACAGCCGAAGCAAGATGATATATTTGAGGTTATGAAGACACAAATACAGATCAATTGCCCCGACTGTCACAGTCCCAGTTTTTCGATACACGGCAAAAAAAGCTATGGCAAGCAGAACTACCAGTGCAAGGACTGCAAACGCCAGTTTATTGGCGATCATGCGGTAACCTATAACGGCTGTCACTCTAGAATAGAAGATCTCATACGACTGATGACTGTCCGAGGTTGTGGTGTTAGAGACATAGCCGTTATAGCCAAGGTTAGTATTGGAAAAGTGCTTAGCACCATAGGCTCATCCATTTACAAGATTGTACCTAAGAAGCGCTACTATGAACGCTTAGAGGTTGATGAGTTCTGGACTTACGTATATCGCAAGAAGCGTAAAGTTTGGCTTATTTATGCTTATGACCGTGCTACTAATGAGATTGTCGCTTATGTCTGGGGTTA
>NZ_LXWA01000114.1:0-1938 GCF_001652315.1 Psychrobacter sp. SHUES1
GAAAGACTTGTTGCTTCTCAAAAAAGCTTGATAATCACTTTAAAGTATTCGATCTGGTGTTCTTTTATGTCAATTATGCCTACGTCTGATGCCAGCATACTTTTTGACACACCACCAAATTTTTATGTTGTCTGCGATGGTTGCCGCTAGATTTTTGTAAACATACCCTAGTTTGACTTCTATACTAGAACACAAACTGTCGGCTGTACGTCCAGTTTTTACGGGCTTTCTTATTATTTATTTTTCTCAATATCAACACCCGCACCAACAATCAGTTTTTATTCCGCCTAACTGCTGTCTTTTTAGGGTTCGTCATTATGATGAGGGTGTGCTGATTTTTAGCAGACCCTCAAAAATTTAAATCATCGAGCGACTCAATGCCAATGACTTTACCTGCTATCAATCCCCTAACAAATCCTTTTGTCAGCTGCTCGTTCTCTGCTTTGGTTATTTTCTTTCTGTCGGTATCAATCGTAACCGCGTCTAACCAGTCAGTGTTAACAGTAGGGTCTTGATGATAAATTACTTGTCTTGCTTGCTCTGATTTATACAAAGTTATTTTTCCTTTAAATCGTGATTATTGCGCTGTAAAGGCATTGAACTCTTAGTCGTTTCCCAAGTGTTTTAGTGGTCTGTAGACTTCTCTGATTGTATTTTAACATCATTTGCGTATTGCTATCTTGGTTTGAATATCAGGTTCTAAGTTCTCCGAAAATCACTAAAAACAAGTATCGTTATACGATAGAAAATACTATCACTATTAAGAATAGGTTGTTAAGAGCTGATCATAATGTCATAAGCCAGTAACACGACGCACTAAAGCTGCTCGTTCTAATTGCAGACTGTCTCGATTAGCTGTATTATATAGACTGTAATCTATATATTGGTTTTTATATGTGGACTGTCATCACAACAGAGCTGTTCAACCAATGGTTTGATCAGCAAGACGAATCAACGCAAGAAAAAGTACTGGCAGCTTTGGTGGTTTTAGAACAGCAAGGTCCAAGCTTGGGTCACCCTTTAGTAGATACGGTGTATGATTCAAAGTTTACCAACATGAAAGAGTTGCGTATTCAGCACAGAGGCAAGCCACTCAGAGCCTTTTTTGCCTTTGACCCAAAGCGGCAAGCGATTGTGCTTTGTATTGGTGATAAGGGTAATAAAAAGCGTTTTTATAAAGAAATGCTAGCCACTGCAGACCAGCAGTATGAGTGTCACCTCAGAACTTTAGGAGATCCATAACATGACTAAGACATTACAAGAGATGTTAGCTGAGCGCTCTTTAGACAGCCGAGCGCGTATTAAACAACTGGCAGAGCAACTGCTTTTAGAAAACCAACTGTCTCGTATCCGTGAAGAGTTAGAGATCTCTCAAAAAGAGCTGGCTCAAACCATGGGTATTAAACAGCCTTCATTGTCTGCTATAGAAAATCGCGGCAATGATCTTAAAATATCGACCATGAAAAAATATGTTGAAGCTATGGGTGGTAAGCTTCGTATCGATGTTGAGCTGCCAACAGGGAAGCACATAGGCTTTAATGTGTAATCATAAATTCAAGTGATTCAAGCGCAAATAAGCCACCCTCTTATGGGTGGCTTATTTATTACTAAGAATAGGCTAATGTTATTAGGAAAGCATAGCAACCAGCCCCTTAATTCAAAAACTTGTTATAGATGGTTCCCTATTAACAGTCTGTTTTAAGTGGTCTGTTAATAGAGTTTTGGCACTTTTTAGTTGTTCTGCTGGGGCATACTCAAAACTCTTAAAAAATATGACTTCTCTTAAAATATCTCGGAGTTGAAACTTTAACTATTTGTACTCTGCACACGACAAAAAAATCATCCCCACCCGATTTTCATAGGTTTAGGGGTTAAAAAGCTAACTAACTGTCGAAATACAGTCTTATCATTGTTAAAGAACACCAAGTGAAGGCCCTC
>NZ_LXWA01000115.1:0-75246 GCF_001652315.1 Psychrobacter sp. SHUES1
GCTTCTGCCAATTTGCTGTGACGACCTCGACGATGACGATCGTAGAGACTTTCAAGTCCTCGTTCATAATATCGCTTCAATGTCCGTCTGGCAGTTTCAGGATGTATGCAGAGGTCTTTGGCAATATCATTAGTGGCTTTGCCTATACTATATTGGTATAAGATGAGCAGGCGTAGTCGGGCTCTGGGATTGCGCTCAGTCTTTGAGTGTTTGCCAAAGTCATGGTCTTCTAGGTTATGTATTGGTATAGTCATAAGTGGATTATACTATATATCTTGGGTTTGGTATTATATCTAATTAACTATACCTATCTACAAAAAAAGCTTTTGTTATCAAAAGCTTTTTTAAGGTGATCTATTTATCTACAAAATAACCAATATTAATCGTAAATCACTTTCATGATTTCATATTCGACTATGCCTTTTGGCGTTTCGATACGGGCTTCGTCGCCTTCAGATTTGCCAATCAAACCACGCGCAATTGGGGAGTTGACTGAGATTTTGCCAGCTTTAAAGTCAGCTTCGTCATCACCGACGATTTTGTATTGTTTTTCTTCTTCGGTATCCATATTTTCGATGACCACACTCACGCCAAATACCACTCGGCCATCATTTGGTAGCGTAGTAGGGTCGATGACCTGTGCAGCGCCAAGCTTGGCTTCGATATCACGGATACGCGCTTCGCAAAAACCTTGTTGTTCGCGAGCGGCATGATATTCAGCGTTTTCTTTTAAGTCGCCATGTTCGCGCGCCTCAGCGATAGCCGCTGTAATACGTGGACGGTCGACACTTTTTAACTGTTTTAGTTCGGCTTCTAGCGCCGCATGTCCTTGTGGAGTCATGGGATAACGTTGCATGTTTTTTCCTTAAACCAATAACACGGGCACCATTTCATGATGAGATGGTGTCAGTGTTGTTGCAATGAGTATGTAATATAAAAAGAATGAGGTTGAGGCTGCGTCCTAAGTAACTGCACACTTAGCGATTAACTATCAGCACGGATACACTTACCGAAAAGACGCCTTAACCTTACGTAATAAAAAGCATAGTCGCAGTTCAGCCACTATGCTTTTTAGGTTTATCTTTTAAAAAATTTATTTTTCTAAAGTACAATTTTTTTAAGTACTATAGTCGTATAAAAACCAGACATAATTTTTGCCAACGCTTTTAAATAAGCGTCGCTATGATGCTTAATCTACTGAAATTATACCATCAAGTCAATAGTGCTAAGCGATAGTCTTTGCTTGTTCATGCAAATCTTGTAGCTTATACACATCAAACGGTAGGTCAATCGCGTAAGATTTACAAACCGCATCTGCCGCGCCTAATGTCGTGACATAAAATACTTTACCTTGTAGGGCACTGCGGCGGATAGAGAATGAATCCTCTTGCGCTTGTTTGCCTTCAGTAGTATTGATAATAAGGTCGATTTTGCCATTTTTCAAGGCATCGACGATATGCGGGCGACCTTCGGTGACTTTGTTAATTTGTTTACATTCAAGACCGTTTTCCGCCAGTACTTTTTGCGTACCAGTAGTGGCAACGATGTTGAAGCCAAAATCAAGAAGCTGACGGGCGATAGGGGTGACTTGTTCTTTATCGCTATCACGAACGGAGATAAAGACGGTTTTGGTTTCGCCTTTGGTAGGTAGACCTGGCAGGCGCTCATTACTACCGATAACCGCTTTGTAGAATGCTTCGCCAAAGGTTTTACCAACGCCCATGACTTCACCGGTTGATTTCATCTCAGGGCTCAAGATTGGGTCAACACCCGGGAATTTAGCAAATGGGAATACCGCTTCTTTGACCGCATAAAATGACGGGACGATTTCAGTAGTAAAGCCTTGATCTTTTAACGAGGTGCCCGCCATACAACGCGCCGCGACTTGTGCTAATGACGTACCGATACATTTAGATACGAAAGGTACGGTACGGGCGGCACGTGGGTTCACCTCTAGAATGTAAACCGTTTCGCCTTTTACCGCGAACTGAACGTTCATCAAACCGACGACGCCAAGCTCTTTTGCCATCGCAACGGTTTGCGCGCGCATCACATCGCAAAGCTCATCTGATAATGAGTAAGGCGGCAATGAGCAGGCCGAGTCGCCAGAGTGCACGCCAGCTTGTTCGATATGCTGCATGATACCGCCGATCACCACATCAGTACCGTCGCAAACACAGTCAACATCGACTTCGATGGCATCATCTAAGAAGCGGTCAAGGAGTACAGGCGCTTCATTCGATGCTTGTACCGCGGTGCGCAAGTAATGTCTTAACTCATCTTCGTTATAAACGATTTCCATCGCGCGACCACCAAGTACATAAGATGGGCGTACTACTAGCGGATAACCAACGTCTTTGGCTTTGACCAAACCATCTTCTAAGCTTGTCGCTAACGCATTGGTTGGTTGCACAAGGTTCAATTGCTGAATCATATGCTGAAAGCGTTCGCGGTCTTCAGCGCGGTCGATCGCATCAGGACTGGTACCGATGATTTTGACGCCAGCAGCTTCAAGCGCACGCGCCAGTTTCAATGGCGTTTGACCGCCAAATTGCACAATCACGCCGTCTGGATTTTCGATACGCACGATTTCTAACACATCTTCTAAGGTGATTGGCTCAAAATACAGACGGTCTGAGGTGTCATAATCGGTTGAAACCGTTTCTGGGTTACAGTTAACCATGATGGTTTCGTAGCCGTCTTCGCGCATCGCAAGGGCTGCGTGGACACAGCAATAGTCAAACTCGATACCTTGACCGATACGGTTTGGGCCGCCACCGATAACCATGATTTTCTTGTTATCCGTTGGATTGGCCTCACATTCGCTGTCGTACGTTGAGTACATATAAGCGGTGCTGGTGGCAAATTCTGCTGCACAGGTATCGACGCGTTTATATACTGGATAAACGTTTAAATCCCAACGCTTTTTGCGTAGCTGCTTTTGTGAGACGCCAAGCAATTTTGCCAAACGCAAATCTGACAAGCCTTTACGCTTAAAGCTACGCAGATTTTGCTCAGTTAAACCGCCAAAGCCTAGGGCTTTAACTTGTGCTTCGGTTTTGACGATGTCTTCAATTTGTACCAAGAACCATGGATCGATTTTGGTTAAATTAAACACTTCATCGACACTCATGCCGATACGGAAAGCATCGGCAAGATAATAAATGCGTTCAGGCGTTGGAATGGTTAAGCGATTGTTAATCTCGTTACGGGCTTTCTCAATACTGACTTTTGCTAAGTCGATTTGCTCATCAAAACCATCATTGCCGGTTTCCATGCCGCGCAGTGCTTTTTGCATCGATTCTTGGAAGTTGCGACCGATTGCCATCACTTCACCAACCGATTTCATCTGTGTTGATAACACGCTGTCGGCTTGTGGGAATTTTTCAAAGTTAAAGCGAGGTATTTTGGTGACCACATAATCAAGTGCTGGCTCAAAGCTCGCTGGGGTTTTGCCGCCCGTAATGTCGTTTTGCAATTCATCTAGGGTATAACCAATCGCTAGTTTAGCCGCGATTTTGGCAATCGGGAAGCCGGTTGCTTTTGATGCCAATGCTGATGAACGAGAAACGCGTGGATTCATCTCGATGACGACCATACGACCCGTATCTGGGTTGATACCGAACTGTACGTTTGAGCCGCCTGTTTCTACACCAATCTCACGCAGTACTGCCAATGAAGCATTACGCATGATTTGGTATTCTTTATCGGTTAACGTTTGCGCTGGGGCAACCGTAATTGAGTCGCCCGTATGCACGCCCATTGGGTCAAAGTTCTCAATCGCACAAATGATGATGCAGTTGTCGTTTTTGTCACGAACCACTTCCATCTCGTACTCTTTCCAACCGATTAATGACTCATCAATAAGCAATTGATGGTTCGGTGATAAGTCAAAGCCGCGCTCACAAATCTCGATAAACTCGTCACGGTTATAAGCGATGCCGCCGCCTGAACCGCCCATGGTAAATGACGGGCGAATGATACACGGATAGCCCATTTTTTCTTGGGTGGCAAAGGCTTCTTCCATGGTCTCAGCGGTTTCAGCGCGCGGGCATTCAAGACCGATACGCTTCATGGCTTTATCAAATAAGTTGCGATCTTCTGCCATTTCGATTGAGTCTTTAGTCGCCCCAATTAGCTCACAATTATATTTGGTCAGGACGCCGTGCTTGTCTAAGTCTAAAGCACAGTTTAGCGCTGTTTGTCCGCCCATCGTTGGTAGAATCGCATCGGGACGCTCTTTAGCAATGATTTGCTCAACGGTCTGCCACGTGATCGGCTCGATGTACGTCGCATCAGCCATGACAGGGTCAGTCATGATGGTTGCAGGGTTTGAATTGACCAGAATAACGCGATAGCCTTCTTCTTTTAGCGCTTTACACGCCTGCGCGCCTGAGTAGTCAAACTCACATGCTTGGCCGATGACGATAGGGCCTGCGCCAATGATAAGAATGCTTTTTATGTCGGTACGTTTTGGCATAGTTAGGGCTACCTTCGTTATATGATGTTTTAATTGATTTATATTTGGATAAAACAGTATTTAAAAAATACTATTGTGTTTTGTGTGGGTCAGCTTAAATCATCGAGCATGATCTAAGCTGTAAAAGAATATTTATTTTATGCTTTAGCCTTTTCCATCATCTCCGCAAACTTATCAAACAGTGGCGCAGCATCATGTGGGCCAGGGCTGGCTTCTGGGTGACCTTGGAAGCTAAAGACCGGCTTATTGGTCAGCTCAATCCCTTGGTTGGTACCGTCAAATAAAGAGCGATGGGTAGATTTAACATTGTTAGGCAGGGTGTCTTCATCAACGGCAAAACCATGGTTTTGACTGGTAATCATCACCGTACCAGTGGCCAAGTCTTGTACTGGATGGTTGGCACCGTGATGACCGGTTTTCATTTTAATGGTATTAGCACCGCTGGCAAGGCCAATGAGCTGATGGCCTAAGCAGATACCAAAGGTTGGAATGTCGGTTTCTTCAATGATATGACGGACCGCATCGATAGCGTAATCACAAGCCGCTGGGTCGCCAGGGCCATTTGATAAGAAGATACCGTCAGGATTCATTGCAAGTACGTCTGTGATAGGGGTTTGTGCGGGTACGACAGTTACATGACAACCACGGTCTACGAGCATACGTAGGATATTGGTTTTGCTACCGAAGTCGTAGGCGACGACGTTGTATTTTGAGTCGACGTGGGTGCCAAGCTGTTTAAAGAAGCCGCCTGTACCGCTATCATGGCTACCCGGTACATCACGGTTAAGCAGAGTATCTGATAAATCCCAGCTACCGGCTGTCCACTCAAACGTCGTTGGCGTACAGCATTCTTTTGCCAAGTCCATGCCTTCAATACCAGCAAATTCTTGCGCCAATTTAATCGCTTGAGCTTCGTCGTCGCTGCTAATCGTTGCGCCGTTAGAAGCGGTCATGATACAACCGTTTTGTGCACCTTTATCACGTAATAAGCGCGTCAACTGGCGGGTATCGATATCAGCAATGGCAACCGTATCATGGTTCTGCAAATAATCTGTCAATGACTCAGAATTACGGAAGTTTGAAGTGACCATCGTCGCGTCACGAATAATAAGCCCTTCAGCCCATACTTGATGGCCATTACCAGATTCGACATCTTCAGCGTTGGTGCCGGTATTGCCGATGTGCGGATAGGTGAGAGTCACTAGCTGGCGCGCGTAACTTGGGTCAGTTAGGATTTCTTGGTACCCTGTCATGGCTGTATTAAATACCACCTCACCGACACGATGACCAAGACTACCGATACTCAAACCGCGAAAAATAGTACCGTCTGCTAGTGCCAAAATTGCTTGTATTTCTGCCGATGAATTCAAGGGTTGCCTCCGCTGTTATGGGTGAGTGCCGTGATGTTTTATGGTCAAAATGTTGCGCTAAAATGGTTTTTTAGAGGCATTTAAATACTGCTAAATACACATAAAAAAAGGGCTGAAGCCAAATTTTTTCCACAAAAAAGCGAGAAGACATCATAGATGAAAAGGTACAGGATTCACTAAGGGTGAATGAGTAACTTGCATCATGTCCGCTCGCTTTGGCACAGATTTTGCGCATTATACTAGAGTTTTGCGTTAAGGGCTAGCATCTTATCTCTTCTGTTATTTCTAATGTCTGTATTTAATGCTTTAAAATGGGATAAATAAGTGCTATTAAAAATTATAATGCACCGATACCCCATAATAGTCGGGTGCTAAATTGGTGGCGATATGCAATTGGTCATCATAGTAGCTTTTGGTTAAATACATACTACTGGCAACCCCTAAAGCGGCTCCTGCCACCACGTCGGCCACATCATGCTCATCGGCTTCAACACGGCTATAAGCTACGAAACCTGCGCCAATATAAGCAGGAATACTGTATTCTAAGCCATAGCGTTTATGGATAAAGCTGGCACCCTGAAACGCTCTTGATGTATGGCCTGAAGGAAAGGAGTCATCATCGCTACCATCGGGTCTTTCTTTATATATCACTGTTTTTAGCGCATAAGTCGCAGCAACATTGGTGGCAAATGAATAGTAAAATTGCTGACGACCCTCTTTATCATCCATATAATAAGTGCTACCGTAAGCAGCAGCTGGGATAGCAAAGCTCAGCACATCGCCCACTTTACTAGTAGTACTACTGTCTGCGTGAGCAGGGAGAGTGACGATAACGCCACTGGTCAATAGGACGCTCGATAATAGAATAGTCGTTGGGTGCTTTTTACTGCTTTTATTGATAAACATGGCGGCGAGCCTAAAGAGGATTTATTGGCGGCATTATACTATAAAGTTTTTATAAAATAGTTTTTATAAACTTTTACAGCTATTTATGACTTACAAGCTTTACACCATATTTATTTAAGACAAGACTATAACGCTATCATTTTTTACCACACTTTTACTATTTATAAACGTTTATGAAAATAATGACTAAGGATGGATGATGATTTATCAGTATTTAGAAAAAACGCCAGAGTTTGCCGTACCATTTAACGGTTGGGTAGCTGATAGCGCACGGGTGATAGGCGATGTATATTTGGGTCATCAAGCCAACGTCTGGTTTGGGGCGGTGATACGCGGTGACAACGAGCGTATTCATATCGGCGATTATAGTAATGTACAAGAAAACAGCGTCATTCATACCGATGCTGGTATTGAGGTTAAAATCGGCGATTACGTCACCATTGGCCATTTAGCGATGTTGCATGGCTGCGAAGTTGGTGATAATAGCCTGATTGGTATCGGTGCGGTGGTGTTAAATAATGCCAAGATCGGCAAAAACTGTATCATTGGTGCCAAAGCTTTGGTTACTGAAGGTAAAGAGATACCGGATAATTCGCTGGTGATGGGCGCGCCGGCAAAAGTGGTCAAAACCTTAAGCGATGAGCAAGCGGCAATGTTAAAGCTATCAGCTATGCATTATGCGGAGCGCTGTCAGAAATTTAAAACCGGCCTAACAGAAATAGCGATGCCTGATTGAGGCATCAGAAAGCGGAATTTTATGCCATTAGCATCATGATAAGCCAAATAACGGCAAAAATGATAATACCGATAATCAGTCCGCGGAAGATATCATGGCGTATAGAATGGTCATTAAGGTAATGATTATTACTCGTATCATCGATATTTAAAGCATTGACGCTTTCAGCGCCGGCGCTTTTACCGACGATAAAACCCGTTAACGCCCCCAAAACTAGCATAAACGGCGTGAATAGCCAGAATATCTCGCCATTGCCCATACCGGCGATGGAGCGAATAACAACGATGGCAAGGTCGATAAGTAAGCCGCCAAAACCATATAACAGAGCGTTTAACAGCGCATAAAGTAGACGCTCTAAAGGCGATTGATAGCTTTTGCCTAACTGCCGTCGCCTGATTTCTCTGATGGAGCGGGCAGGACGTCGCGGTCGGTTGGACAAAGTAGTTTTATCATCAGGCGCTTTCATACAGTTCTCTATTGTTATTATCAAGCAGATTAAAGATAAGGTAATGAGATATTAAAGTAAACAAGTTAGCATAATTATGTTTGGTAAACAGTAGGCTTATAGCGCATGATGCAACACATTTTATATCCAATATTTTTCTAACATATTTTATAGTCAAAAAATCATTCCTTTAATTAATAAAAACAAGGCTCCATTATGCAGGCAACACAAGCAGGACAGGCTCCGAAAGAGTTGGCACTCTTTGATTTAGACCATACGTTACTCGATGTCGATAGCGATTACCTATGGGGCGAGTATATCGTTAAGCATAATCTGGTTGACGAAGCAGAATATCGCACCGCCAATCAAAAGTTTTATCAGGACTATATCGAAGGCACGCTCGATGCCACTGAGTACAATGAGTTTGTCGCCCAGTTTTTGAGCAGCTTACCGATGGAGAGGCTACACGCGTTACGCGAAGACTATATCAAGTCTGAGATCGAGCCGCACATCCGCCCAAAAGCGATGGAGGTGCTCTGTCAGCATGTGGAAAAAGGGCATGATGTGGTGATAATCTCCGCGACCAATGATTTTGTGGTGTCTGCCATCGCAAAGCGTTTTGGGGTTGAGGCTGGCAATGTATTATCGACGCCGCTTGAGATAAAGGACGCCCGCTATACCGGCAAGCTCACCGACAAGCCAAACTTTAAAGAAGGTAAGATTTATCATCTCGATAAGTGGCTAAATAAGCAGCAGCTCGCTGGCGTTCGCTTTGAAAAAACTTATGCGTATTCAGATTCTAAAAATGACATCCCGCTGCTAGAATGGGCGGACGTCGCAGTCTGCGTGTCTCCTGATGACGCGCTGCATGCTCATGCGCTGACGCATCGTTGGGCGGTCGAAGATTGGTCGATTGAGGCTGGTCAATGAGCCGCTACCAGTCAGCGCACAATTAATCCATTATGTAACCGAAATCTCATTTAAAATAGCGCCCGAGTGCGACCTTTATTTTTTAGCAAAAAAACAGGACTATTTATGGAAATCAATCCGTATCAAGAAAAAATCAAAGACTTATCTGAGCGAGGACAGGATCTTCGGAGGTATCTTTGACTTCGATGGTAAGCAAGAGCGCCTAGAAGAAATCAATTTGGAATTAGAAAATCCCGAGCTATGGAACGATCCTGAGCGCGCGACCAAGATTAATAAAGAAAAAAGTCAGCTTGATGGTGTCATCGACGTGGTGATATCGCTTGAGACTACCTTGGCAGATGCCTCTGCCATGCTCGAGCTGGCGGTCGAGGCAGAGGACGAGTCACTGCTGGCGGACGTGCAAAGCGAGCTAGATAGTGCCGAGACGCGTGTGGCGGACTTGGAGTTTCGCCGTATGTTTAGCGGCGAGATGGACCCAAACAACTGCTACTTAGACATTCAGTCGGGTAGTGGCGGCACCGAAGCACAAGACTGGGCTGAGATGCTGCTGCGGATGTATACGCGCTGGGCGGAGTCACATGGCTTTAAGGTCGATGTCATCGAAGTGTCGTCTGGTAGTGTCGCTGGGATTAAATCAGCGACGATCGAGATCAAAGGCGACTATGCGTTTGGCTGGCTGCGTACCGAGATTGGTGTGCATCGCCTAGTGCGTAAGTCACCATTTGATAGCAACAATGGCCGTCATACGTCATTTGCCGCTGTTTTTGTTTCGCCTGAGATTGACGACAACGTCGAGATTGATATTAATCCGGCCGATCTGCGTATCGATACCTATCGCTCATCGGGCGCGGGTGGTCAGCACGTCAACACTACTGATTCTGCGGTGCGTATTACCCACGAGCCAACTGGCGTGGTGGTCACGTGCCAAAACGAGCGTAGCCAACATGGAAACAGAGCGACGGCGATGAAAATGCTCCGCGCCAAGTTGTATGAGCTTGAGATGCAAAAGCGCATGGAGAGTCAGCAAGCGGTTGAGGATAATAAATCTGATGTCGGTTGGGGCAGTCAAATCCGCTCTTATGTACTCGATGACTCGCGTATCAAAGACTTGCGTACTGGTGTTGAAACCTTTAATACTGGCGTGGTATTAGATGGCGACCTCGATCAATTTATTGTAGCAAGCTTAAAAGCTGGACTGTAAATTTAGTCTATACGTACTATCGACTGCTATACATAAAAGGAACAGCAATAGCCTATTATAAAGGCGATTTAATAAAAATAAACGAGTGACTTTGAGAGTTTACGAACAACAGAGCCGAGTGTTCTTTATTAAATTGCTATGCTGTTATAGATAGGCTATTGCTGCTATTTAATCACTAATCAGACTTTAAACGAAACGACTTAAGGAAAATTATGCCAAGCGTTAATAACTATTTTGATAATAAAGTGACTTCTATTGCCTTTCAAACGGCAACCCTGCCAGCTACCGTCGGCGTGATGGAAATTGGTGAGTATGAGTTTGGTACTAGCGAATTTGAAACCATGAGCGTAGTCAGTGGGGCATTGACGGTTAAATTGCCAGAAAGCGATGAGTGGCAAACCTTTAAGGCTGGCGAGCAATTTACCGTTGAAGCCAATCAGAAGTTTCAAGTAAAAGTAGACGTTGAAAGTGCTTATTTATGTACTTATGGTAAATAATCGTTTTTAGTTTAGATTTGTGTCGTAAAAAAACGCCAAGCGTTTAACACTTGGCGTTTTTTTTATGGCTGTGTTTTTAGATAAGTTTAAGTCATAAATCTTTGCGATATTGCACCATATCAGTTTTAATAGCGATTACATCATAGAGTTTGCGCGCCGTCGCATTGCCTTCTTGCGTCGTCCAATAAACACGGTTGCAGTTTTTGTTATTGGCAAATTCATACACCTGTTCGATCAGTGCGCGTCCAACGCCTTGCCCGCGAACCGCCTCACTAACGTATAAATCTTCTAAGTAACAGCATTCTGTCGTATTCCAAGTATTTGGATGTAGCACCACATGCGTGATACCTACTAGTATGTCGTTCTGCCATGCGCCAAAACCATAAATCGGCATATCGTCATCAAGCAGGTTGCGCCATGTCTTTTCTGTAGTACTTGGCGGTAGGCGAGTTTCATAAAAGGTTAAATAATTTTGCCACAATTTTAACCAAGCGTCGTAATCCGCTTTAGACAATGGAGCTATAAATAATGAGGCTATTTTTATCAAAGTATTTGTCATTATATTTATTTGACTTAAGTTGTGGGGTTCAGCGAATTATGGCTTAAAATCTCATCGTTTAGAACCTTTCAAAGCGGTGTTTTACACATCGATTACACTTTGCTTGTGGCAAACAAACAGCAAAAATAGCCGCAATTCATTATCCTAAAACGACTATTTGACTAATTGAGTATTTTTTATGGCGAAGCTAGATGACCAAACAACCATGCAAGATGTGCGCCATGATTATGAACATTTGGCGCGCTTGGCCAACTTACGCTACGTCAGCGACGATGAGCCGGGGTTTACGCGTAGGCGTTGGGGCCGCGGCTTTACTTATAAAGACGCCACCGGCAAAACGGTCAAAAATAAAGCGTTACGCCAGCGTTTTGATGCGCTGGTGATACCACCGATGTGGTCAGAGGTTTGGATATGCCAAGATGATAAAGGTCATCTGCAATCGACAGGCCGCGATGATAAAGCGCGCAAGCAGTACCTATATCATCCCGAATGGAATCGCGTGCGAGACAATGCTAAGTTTGCAGCGATGATAGGCTTTGCTGAAACGTTGCCAAACCTGCGAGCGCAAGTCGAAAAAGACTTGGAAGCAGCGCCACTATCACGCGCCAATGTACTTGCCGCCGTGGTTAAATTGCTGGAAACCACCTTAATTCGTATCGGTAATAGCCGCTATGCCAAGCTCAATAAAAGCTATGGCCTCAGTACGTTACGCAGCAAGCACGTCAGCGAAACGGATAATGGCTTGGCGTTTGATTTTGTGGGTAAAAGCGCTAAAGAGCATCATATTGAACTGCAAGACGAGCGTTTAATTGAGATTGTACAAGCCTGCTCTGAGCTTCCTGGTTATCAGATTTTTAAATATTTGGATGATAATGGTGATAAGCAAGTCGTCGATAGTAGCGATATCAATGACTATATACGGTCGCATACTGGCGGTCATCATAGTGAGGGCAAGACATACAGCAGCAATGTATATAGCGCCAAGGATTTTCGTACTTGGATGGCAAGCGTCCTTGCGGCCAGTTATTTGTACGACGAGCTGCAGACTGTCGAGGGCAGAGAAATATTAGCCAGTGAGCCTAATAGTAATGAGCGCCAGCAGCTGGTCGTTGATATGGTTAAAGTGGTGGCAGAAGAGCTTGGCAATACGCCTGCTGTTTGCCGAGCATCTTATATCAATCCGGTTATTATCGAGCGCTTTTTAGCAGGGCAGTTTTTTGAGTGTTATAAACAAGCACGCCGTGGCCGTACCAAACAATATCAAAGCTGTGAAGAGAAAGCGCTGCTAGGCTTTTTAAATGCTATTCAATAAACTTATTTTTAGCAAAACTCGTATTAATTTCTGAAAATGATACGTTATGTATTGATATAAATATAAAAATGCGTTACTAATAGAGTATACGCATTTTAATATGCGCGAACCATAAGAGCAAATAGTGACTAGGATAGGACTGTTTGACTTCTAATAAAGTGCTGATATCGTCTATCGTCTATCGTCAGCGACTCTCTATTGCTAAAGGATTAGCTTATGAACACCACATCTTCCAATCATTCGTCCGCAAACTCTACTAAAGATACTACCCACACACCAACGAGCTACAACGATTACTATCATAATTTTGATATGAATGCGTTATTGGCAGAAATCTATGGCGAGCATTTAGATGACCGTTTAAATGCTTATATGGCCTGCTGCGGTCGTCATGTGCGTGATGGACGCGGCGATAATCTAGCATTAGTGCATGAAGATACCGCTGGCAATGTGACGCGCATGACTTTTGCTGAGCTTGATAAAGCCAGTGCGCAAGTGGCCAATTTATTAACATCCTACGGCGTACAAGTTGGCGACCAAGTAGCGACCATGCTACCGCGTACCCCTGAGCTGCTCACCATTGTACTAGCGACTTGGCGGATTGGCGCAGTCTATCAACCCCTATTTACCGCTTTTGGCTATGATTCGATTAAATACCGCATGGATAAAGCCAATACCAAAGTGGTTTTTACCAATATTGATAATCGTAGTAAATTTGAAGACTTAGCCGAGCAAACCAAAATGGTCATGGTTGGCAGTAAGAATAATGCGCAAGCTGATAATGAAAGCAAATGGTCTGATGATAATTATGCTCAGATGATGGCGACCCAGCCGCAAACGCTAGAGGCTGTTTTGTTAGATGAAGATGCGCCGTTTTTGCAAATGTTTACCTCAGGTACGGTCGGTAAATCAAAGGGCGTCAGTGTGCCGTTATCAGCGTTATCTGCTTTTTATCTGTATATGCGCTATGCGATTGACTTGCGCGCCGATGATAACTACTGGAATATGGCCGATCCCGGCTGGGCGTATGGGCTATATTACGCGATTACGGGACCTTTACTGATGGGCGTCACGACTTACTTTAACGAGGCGGGCTTTGATGCGGCTAATACTCTTGACTTTATGGTTCGCCATAAAATTACCAATTTAGCTTCTTCGCCAACGGCGTTTCGGATGATGAAATCTAGCGGTGTGTTTGAGAAATCACATGACGATGCTAGCGCCCGTTTAGCACTGCGCTGTGCCAATTCAGCAGGCGAAACTTTAAATACCGAAGTGGTTAATTGGGTTGAAACCTATTTAAACTGCCAAGTAAAGGACCAATATGGTCAAACAGAGACGGGCATGACCTGCTGTGCGCACCATGCATTAGCACATGAATGTCCTACTGGTTCGATGGGCATGGCGCTACCGGGTCACACACTCGTCGTATTAGGTGATGACATGCAAGTATTGCCTGATGGTGAACAAGGACAGCTTGCCGTAGTGGTTAGCCAATCGCCTGCGTTTTATTTCCGCGGTTATAGCTGGAATGAAAAAGACGCCTTTGTGGATGATTACTATTTGACTGGCGATGTGGTCGAGCGCCATAGCGATGGTAGCTATTGGTTTTCTGGGCGTGATGATGACATTATCATTACAGCAGGTTACCGCGTAGGGCCGACAGATGTGGAGAATACCGTGCTTGAGCATGAGGCAGTGGCAGAATCCGCAGCAGTTGGCATACCAGATGAGGTGCGCGGTCATACGATTAAGTCTTATGTGGTGCTAAAAGATGGCATCGAAGGGACGGATGAGATTGCTAAAGAGATTCAAGACTTGGTACGTAAACGTCTATCGACGCATGCTTACCCGCGTGAGGTTGAATTTGTGTCGGAGCTACCAAAAACGCCAAGCGGTAAAATCCAGCGTTTCTTGTTGCGTAGTTTGTCTGCGGCATAAATGAGTCGAAGCATTCATATTATTTGAAAATAATAAAATAGTTAGCCTATAAGAATAGTAATAAAACATCCATTAAAGGAATTGTTATGCAAATTGAACAACACAGCTTTTTGGTCACAGGCGGTGCGTCAGGTTTAGGTGAGTCAGTGGTTCGCGCTATCGTGAGTCAAGGCGGCAAGGTCGTCATTGCTGATTTGAACGAGTCAACTGGGCAAGCTTTGGTTAATGAGCTGGGTGATAATGTACGCTTTGCACGTTGTGATGTGACCAGTGGCGATGAGGTGCAAGCGGCTGTTGAAGTGGCGGAAAAAGAATTTGGCGGTCTGCAAGGTTCTATTAACTGTGCAGGTATCGCTGTGGTGCAAAAGCTGCTGGACCGTGATAACAACCCAGCAGATCTCGATGCTTTTAGTCGCGGCGTCAATATTAATCTTGTCGGTTCTTTTAATGTCGCGCGTCTGGTCGCAGCCAGTATTGCAAAGCGTGTAGCAAATGCCAATACCGCAGACAGCTCCGTAGAGAAGAACGCTGATAATGGCGTCATTATTAATACGGCTTCTATCGCAGCTTTTGATGGGCAAGTCGGGCAAGCGAGCTATTCATCGTCAAAAGCAGGTGTCGTCGGTCTCACTTTACCGCTAGCACGTGAGCTGGCACGTCATGGTATTCGCGTGATGACTATCGCGCCGGGCGTCTTTGCCACACCGATGATGGAGACCATTCCTGAAAAAGCGCGCGAGCAACTAGAGGCGGGCGTACCTTATCCTAAGCGTCTGGGCAATCCCAATGAGTTTGCCAAGTTGGTCATGCATATCATTGATAATGCCTATCTCAATGGAGAAGTCATTCGCTTAGATGGCGCGATTCGTATGGTGTAATGGTATTAACGCAATTTTTATGTTCAAAAGATCCTAGGGCGTGTCCTCATTTTGAAAATAGTGATAAAAATGAGGTAAATTGCTGTCAAACAAGGAAAGTAGCGCAAATAATATCGAGATATTAATAAGCTATTTGACGATGTTTGGCAAAACTTAGCTATTTTTAGGCCATTTAGAAAGTAAACGATTGAATTGAGGACACGCCCTAATGTTATCCATGAAATTTTCACAAAAACTGGCATAGTGCTTTGGTAAGTTAATAGCGTGGTATGTTGCCATTTCACTTTCTAACGCTAAACGGAGTTATTAAAGCCTATGTCATTTCTTTCTCTACATTTTAGTAAAAAGCCGCGTCGATTGTTTGTCGTGATAGGACTGGGACTGACCACTATTATGAGCACCAGTGCGATAGGGTATGTCAAAACAGCCTCCTCGGATGCAAAAAGTACAGGCAATAATGGTCAGCCTATTTCCAGCACGGTGGTTATCGATAAAGTTTTTGTCGATAAATCCGATCGTATTTTGCAGCTATTGAGCGGTGATAAAGTCATTAAGTCCTATCGTATTGCGCTAGGGGATAGTCCGGTTGGTCATAAACAGCAGCAAGGCGATGAGCGCACACCCGTGGGGGCGTACATCTTAGATTATAAGAATGAGAACTCTATTGCCCATCGCTCCATCCATATAAGCTACCCCAATGCTGCGGACAAAGCTCGGGCACGATCACGCGGCGTCCATCCTGGTGGCGATATTATGATTCATGGGCAGATGAACGGCTTCGGTCATCTAGCATGGATTAGCCAACAACGTGATTGGACCGATGGTTGCATTGCCGTCACTGATAATGAGATGGATGAGATTATGGCGGCAGTTAAGGTTGGTACATCGATAGAAATTGTAGAATGAGCGTTATGTTAATGCTGGCTATCGTGTAGTAAATTTCTAGCAGTTACAGCGCATTAAAATCTTTGCTATAGCTGTCTCTTGCTTGCCTTTCATTGTTGAGCAAGCCTCTCTTTTAGTTGTTTTTTTTATTTATTCTCTTGAAATATTCTCTTAGTGTGCCTATTGATAGTTTGTGATAATATCATTGCTATGGGTAAGGTTTTTACCTATATAAAATCTTACTATTTTTCAGTATTTACTAATAAGTCATAGATATTGATTGACAAATTGCATAAGTAGGTTGAAATCTTGTATGTTATACCCTATATATATATAACAACTAACGGTGATTGAGACACGATAAAATTGACGATAAGCGCTATGTTTTAAACGCTGCGCGTTCGGTATTTTATGTTGCATTCACTGACTGATAATACTAATTATAAAAGGACACAATTATGAGGTTCGAAAAATTTACCCAGAAATTGCAATCAGCCATTCAAGAAGCACAGAGCCTAGCATTGGGACGTGACCATACAGGTATTGATCCCGTGCATCTGCTTGCAGTATTGCTACAGGATGAGTCTAATTTATCTATCTGCCAACAAGCAGGCGCGTCTATTCCTGCGCTAAAAAATGGCGTGGCAAAGGCGCTCGACAATCAAGCAACGATTAGTGAGCCAACAGGTGACGTTAATTTAAACCCGAATTCGGTTAAAATTTTGAACTTGGCAGACCGTCAAGCACAAAAAGAAGGCGATGATTTTATCGCGACTGAATGGGTGATGTTGGCACTTGCTGAGCAAGGCGACACCAAAAAGATATTTGAAAGTGCTGGGGTGACGGCAAGTAAACTAAAAGCGGTCATTGAGCAACTGCGAGGTGATGAAACCGTGAATAATCAAAATGCTGAAGATCAGCGTGATGCGCTGAATAAATATACGATTAACTTAACTGAACAGGCGGAACTTGGTAAGCTTGACCCTGTGATTGGTCGCGATGAAGAGATTCGCCGTACCATTCAGGTGCTCTCGCGCCGCACCAAAAACAACCCCGTGCTCATCGGTGAACCGGGTGTCGGTAAGACAGCCATCGTCGAAGGCCTAGCACAAAAAATCATCAATGGTGATGTACCAGAGGGACTACGCCGCAAAGAAGTGCTGTCGTTAGATCTAGGCTCATTGATTGCGGGTGCAAAATTCCGTGGTGAGTTTGAAGAGCGACTCAAAGCGGTACTCAGTGACTTGTCAAAGCAAGAAGGCAATGTCATTCTATTTATCGATGAGTTGCATACTTTGGTAGGTGCTGGCAAAGCCGATGGTGCGATGGATGCTGGTAATATGCTAAAACCAGCGCTAGCACGTGGTGAGCTACACTGTGTGGGCGCAACGACGCTAGATGAGTACCGCCAATATATCGAAAAAGATGCCGCGCTTGAGCGCCGCTTCCAAAAAGTATTGGTTGATGAGCCAACGGTTGAAGACACCATTGCGATTTTGCGTGGTCTAAAAGAGCGTTATGAGCTGCATCACGGTGTCGATATTCAAGACAGCGCGATTATTGCCGCAGCGCGCATGAGCCATCGTTATATTACCGATCGCAAATTGCCAGATAAGGCGATTGATTTAATCGATGAAGCGGCAAGTCGCCTGCGCATGGAGATGGACAGCAAGCCTGAAGCGCTTGGTAAGCTCGATAGCCGTTTGATTCAGCTAAAAATGCAGCGCGAAGTACTCAAAAACGAAGAAGATGCCGGCGCACAAGCAGAGCGTAAAGTGCTCGATGCACAAATTGAAGAGCTAGAAAAAGAGTACGCCGATCTCAATGAGATTTGGCAAGCGGAAAAAGCGCTGGTTAAAGGCAGTCAGCAGCTAAAAGACGAGCTGGACAAAGCGCGTATCGCTTATGACAAAGCCAGCCGCGAAGGTGACTACGAGACCATGAGTAAGCTGCAGTACGAGACGATTCCACAGCTTGAGCGCCGTATCACAGAGTCTGATTTGGCCGAGCAAAAAGAGCTGGCAGGTGATAATGGCGGTGCCAAACTGCTGCGTAATAAAGTCACGGACAACGAGATCGCAGAGGTGGTGGCAGCCGCGACGGGAATTCCTGTCAGCAAAATGCTGCAAGGCGAGCGTGACAAGATGTTGGCTATGGAAGAGAAGCTGCATGAGCGCGTCATCGGTCAAGATGAAGCGGTCAAAGCAGTCGCCAACGCTGTGCGTCGTAGCCGAGCTGGGTTATCTGATCCCAACCGCCCATTGGGTTCGTTCTTATTTTTAGGGCCTACGGGGGTTGGTAAAACTGAGCTGACCAAATCACTGGCCAACTTCTTGTTTGATAGTGAGGATGCCATCATCCGTATCGACATGAGTGAGTATATGGAGAAACACAGCGTCAGCCGCTTAGTGGGCGCGCCTCCAGGCTATGTCGGTTATGAAGAAGGCGGCACCTTGACCGAAGCGGTACGCCGTAAGCCTTATAGCGTGATACTGTTTGATGAGGTCGAAAAAGCGCATCCTGATGTGTTTAATATCTTGCTACAAGTATTGGACGATGGTCGCTTAACGGACTCACAGGGTCGCGTGGTCGACTTCAAAAACACGGTGATTGTGATGACCAGTAACTTAGGCTCACACAAAATCCAAGAGATGGTCGGCGAGAGCTATGAAGACATCAAGTCTGAGGTGATGGATTCGGTCGGACAGCATTTCCGCCCAGAGTTTGTCAACCGTATCGATGAGATTGTGGTATTCCATCCGCTTGGCATGTCGCAGATGGCTGGTATTGCTGACATTCAGTTGCAGCGTCTACGTCAGCGTCTCCAAGAGCGTGAGATGGATATCGAGCTGTCAGCCGATGCGATGAACAAACTAGTCGCTATTGGTTACGATCCTGTGTATGGTGCGCGTCCACTCAAACGTGCTATTCAGCAAGAGATCGAAAACCCATTATCATTGAAACTGTTGGCCGGTGATTTCGTCCCAGGCGATATTATCAAAATCGATGTCGGCGCTGATGATAAGCTAACGTTTGATAAGCTTAGAATGAGCTAAGGTTAAATATCATTTGCTGAATGGTATAAACCTAAAAACCCTTTACTTATCTATATCTTATATAGGCAGGTAAGGGGTTTTTTTGTGCCAATATTATTTACCGTTTGCGCGCTTTGATTGTGGTATAAATAACGATAAGGCACATAAAAAGACGGCAAAACTAAGGAGATAAATCAGGATGATAACCTATGAAAAATCAACAAATACGCCATTACTATTATCATTAGTCATGACGTCACTGCTGTTTAGTGCTTCTGCATGCTCCAATCCTGCCGCCGTCAATACCAATAAAGATTTGACCGAGTATAAAGAAGGACAAGCCTCTGTCGAAGAGTCCCTAGCCAATACTGAAAAACCTACCTTTACAACCAAGACGGTTGCTAGCTTTGACGAGCCTTGGGCAATGACCGCATTACCTCGCATTCATAGTCAGCCACCCAAACTGTTGGTGACCCAAAAAGCAGGCGAGCTTTTGATTGTTGATACGGCAACAGGTGTCAAGACAAGCGTTAATGGTGTGCCAAAAGTAGCGTATGGCGGGCAGGGCGGACTTGGCGATATCATTCTTGCGCCAGATTTTGCTACTTCTAATAATATCTATATCAGCTATGTCGAAGCAGGCAAGGGCGCAGATAGTAATAAATTTGGGGCAAAAGTTATCAAAGCGACGTTAATGGGCTTAGATACTGACGCGCCACGCTTGCAAGCCATAACGCCCATCTGGGAGCAAACCCCGAAACTAAAAGGACAAGGACATTATAGCCATCGCTTGCTTTTTTCACCTGACGGACAGTATTTATATATCAGCTCAGGCGAGCGTCAAGAAAAAACACCAGCACAAGATATGAGTGTGAATTTGGGTAAAATTATCAGATTACATCCTGATGGTTCAGTGCCAGCCGATAATCCATTTGCGCAAAATGGCAGCGATATTGCTACCCAATTTTGGACGATTGGTCATCGTAACATACTTGGTATGGCGTTCGATGATAAAGGTAGGTTGTGGGCGCATGAAATGGGGCCGCGCGGTGGTGACGAATTTAATCTGATAGAAAAAGGCAATAATTACGGCTGGCCCGTGGTCTCGAACGGACGCAATTATTCCGGGACGGATATCCCTGATCATGATACGCGCCCTGATTTCGTCGCGCCAAAAATATCGTGGACGCCGGTGATATCGCCTTCGTCGATGAGCATTTATCAGGTTGGAAAATATAATGATTTCCCAGCGTGGCAAGGTAATGCGCTGATTAGTGGTTTGTCCTCAAAAGCGCTAATCGTCGTTAAGTTTGCTGACAATAACGACGCTGCCGAACGCTACCGCTATGATATGGATGAACGAATTCGTAGTGTTTTAACTGTCGATGGGCAAGTGTGGTTATTAGAAGATGGCGATAAAGGTAGGCTGCTGCAATTGCTACCTCGATAGCCATTTAAATAACTAGTTAGACTGCGAGTCGTATTACTAATAAAAGAGTCTAGTCGCCCTTATCTTGTAGTAAATTGATAATTAGGGCGCAGTTTGTTAAGGTAGCCTTTCTTAAATTTAAGGGTTTAGCGAATGAACGAAGTAAAAGTAAGTAAACTTGGGCCATTTCCAAAGGTAAATAAACCGGTGTTTATTACCTCAAGTGTCTTAATCGTCGGTTTTATTATTTTTGGTTCGTTATTTTCTGAAACGGCAGCAGCACTTTTTAGCTTCTTACAGGCTTTTATCGCCGAAAAATTCCGCTGGTTGTTTATCATCTTGTTTAATATGGCGTTGGTATTCTGTATTTATCTGACTGCCAGTCGCTACGGTGATATACGTCTAGGCAAACAGACGGAGCGACCGCAATACAGCTTATTTTCATGGATTGCGATGCTTTTTTCGGCGGGCATCGGGATTGGACTGGTGTATTGGGGGACGGCTGAGCCTTTATATCACTTTATGGCGCCGCCGCTTGGTGAGGCAGAAACCTTAGAGTCGGCAAAACAAGCGATGAATCTGTCGTTTTTACATTGGGGGCTGCATGCATGGGCGATTTATACCATCGTTGCGCTGTCGCTTGCGTACTTTCATTTTCGGCGTGGTTTGCCGTTATCGATACGCTCAACCCTTTATCCTATTCTTGGACAAAGGATTTATGGTAAATGGGGGCATACGGTCGATGTCTTAGCCGTATTCGGGACGATGTTTGGGGTGGTGACCTCTTTAGGTCTTGGCGTTATGCAAATTAACGCGGGCCTTGAGGGATTATTTGGTATTCCCTCTACTTTGACGATACAGTTTATTATCATTGCTTTTGTGACGTCATTGGCTTGTGGCTCGCTGATGCTTGGTCTTGATAAAGGTATCAAACGTCTTAGTGATATCAATATGGGGCTGACCGGTATTTTATTGGCGTTTATGGTGATTTTAGGTCCTACGCTATTTATCTTTGACAGTTTTATAGAAAACGTGGGTAATTATTTGGCAAACATTGTCACGTTGTCGACGTGGAGCGAAGCCTATAGTAATACCGATTGGCAAAAAGCTTGGACGATATTTTATTGGGCATGGTGGGTCAGCTGGTCGCCATTTGTCGGTGTCTTTATTGCGCGTATCAGCCGTGGACGTACCATTCGTGAGTTTGTATTTGGCGTGCTGCTGATACCGATGACGATTTTGTTTTTTTGGTTTACGACTTTTGGCGGTGTGGCGATACAGATGGAGCTGCTCGCAGGCATGAATCCTGAGGTGGTTAGCCCAGGATTGGTCGCGGCAGTGCAAGCCGATTACGGTAGTGCCATCTTTAAGCTGGTTGAATATTATCCATTGACCAAACCGATTACCTTATTAATCGTGGTAATGATTGTCCTTTGGTTTGTCACCTCATCAGACTCGGCCAGTTTTGTCATCGATATGCTGACGGCGGGCGGTGATACCAATCCACCCAAAATCCAGCGTTTGTTTTGGGCGCTGATGCAAGGTTTGATTGCCGCCATATTATTGGCAGCGGGCGGTTTAGATGCCCTGCAAGCGGCGGCTATTGTGGCAGGTCTACCTTTTGCGTTGGTCATCTTTGTGATGATGTATGCGTTACTGCGCGGTATGAGCCGCGACCGACTTATCTTATATCGCAATCAGCAGCGTTATATTACCGATGAGTCAGCTGACCATAATTCGGCCAGTGAGTTTGTCGATGAGGACTTATTAAAAGGTCCGCCTAAAATTGTTAAAGGTGATTAATTAAGCTGCGTATAGTCGGTTTGAAATCAATAGATACGCGAGTTAGCACGTGCAACTGGTATAAATTTTTCTTGCTTGCCGCTATCACAGAGGCTACGCAAAATTCATCCCAGTCGCACTGATTGATTTAAAGCAAACCTACTATTAGCGGTTCTAAAAAAATCGGCTTTAAAATCATTTTTATTAAACCAATCATGTAGTTAGCTGCCGTTGGTTTTACTTAAAAATACAATATAATAATTGTCATTTAAAATCCTAAGATGCATCGTTGTCTTAGGGTTTTTTCATTTTTACCATGAACGGATGACTGGTGCGATTTGATAGTTTGTAGATATCTTGTTAAGGTTGGCGTTCTAAAAAATTGAGACGACTGAATGGATCATGTTAAAGTTGGCCGATTGGGCCCTTTCCCGCGGGTAAGTAGACCTGTTTTTTTAACCTCAGCGATTTTAATCCTCGCGTTTATCATATTCGGTGCCTTTTTTAACGAATTGGCAAGCGAAGTGTTTGGCCAAGCGAAGGCGTTTGTATCGATGCGCTTTGGTTGGTTTTTTATCATGGTGGTCAACTTAACGTTGGTGATGAGTATCTATTTGATATTTAGCCGCTATGGTGATATCAGGCTTGGTCACCAAAACGAGGATCCAGAGTACAATCTGGTGTCTTGGATTGGCATGCTGTTTTCGGCGGGTATCGGTATTGGTTTGCTGTATTGGGGAACGGCTGAGCCGCTCTATCACTTTATGGCACCGCCGTTGGGCGAACCTGAAACTATTGCCGCTGCCAAGCAAGCGATGAATATCTCGTTTTTGCATTATGGTCTGCATGTGTGGGCGATTTATGGCATGGTGGCGTTATCCTTGGCGTATTTTCATTATCGCCGTGGCCTGCCATTGGCGATTCGCTCGACCCTATATCCCCTCATTGGTAAAAAAATCTACGGCCCTATGGGTCATACGGTCGATATTTTGGCGGTATTTGGTACCATGTTTGGCGTGGTCACTACCTTAGGTCTTGGGGTGCTACAGATTAACTCAGGGCTTGATAGTCTATTTGGTATTCCAAATAATATCACCGTGCAGATTATCCTTATTGTCATTATCACCATGCTAGCAGGATTGTCGCTATTGATGGGGCTTGATAAAGGCATTAAACGCTTAAGCGATATCAATATTTTCTTTACCATTGTGCTGTTAAGCTTTGTGATTATCTTGGGTCCTACTCAGTTTATTTTTAACAGTTTTTTTGAGAATATTGGTAATTATTTGCATCAAGTGATTCCGCTGGGGCTTTGGACAGAGTCTTATGAGGGGGAGGCTAACTGGCAGTCATCATGGACGGTGTTTTACTGGGCGTGGTGGATTAGCTGGTCGCCATTCGTTGGTGTGTTCGTTGCCCGTATTTCGCGTGGCCGTACCATTCGTGAGTTTATTCTAGGGGTGTTATTAATCCCGATTACTATTTTGTTTTTATGGTTCACCGCTTTTGGTGGTTCGGCCGTCCATATGGAGCTGATGGCAGCGGTTGACCCGAGTATCGCAAGTCCTGGACTGGTTGAAGCGGTGCGCGCAGATACCGGTAGTGCTATTTTTAAGTTGATGGAGTCCTATCCACTGACCGCCGCGCTAAACGGTTTAATTGTGATAATGATTGTGCTTTGGTTTGTCACCTCATCAGATTCTGCCAGTTTTGTCATTGATATGCTGACTTCAGGCGGTGATACCAATCCACCGAAAATTCAGCGCTTATTTTGGGCAGGTACAGAAGGGGTTATCGCGGCGGTGCTGTTAGCTGCAGGTGGCCTAGGTGCCCTGCAAGCTGCTTCTATCGTCTCGGGCTTCCCGTTTGCCGTGGTCATCGTGATTATGATGTATTCATTGCTACGTGGTTTGAGCCGTGATAGATTGATACTTTATCGTAATCAGCAATGGTTTATCACTGAAGAATCGGCTGAGCACAACTCTGCCAATGAGTTCCGCGATGAAGAGTTATTGACCGGACCGCCGAGCATCGAGAAGATTGATGAGTAGGTTTTCAGATAACTAAAAAACTCATTTTCTGAAAAATATCAGTAGTTAAAGCTATAAAAAATCCCAGTTTTTAAGCTGGGATTTTTTATGGGCATTTAACAATTTATAGGTTTTCAACTGGTAATTTTAACAGCAGCATGTTCACAGAGGTATTTCCACAACGACACTTTCACAGCCACACTTTCACAGCTACACTGTCACTATAAACATTCACCTTTGACATAGCTCACGGCTTCAGGGGTGCTACAAGCTGAGCAGGCATTGCCTGCCGTACGATAGCTTATCACTGAGCCGACTTGCGTTTTTACGCAGACCGGATCGTATTGCGCCGTACACATGGTTTTTGCAGGGTCAAAGGTTGGGCATTGTGCAAAAAGGCCTTTTGGGGGTTGACTGGTGTTAGAGGCGGGCGGCTGAATGGGCGTGCTATCAGGCAACGGGTTTGAGTTAGAGCTGATATTGTTACACCCTGCTAAAGCTAGCGTAAAGCTTATGGTGGCTGAAAGTTTGAAAGTAGAGAGCGCGCTCATAATAAATATCCTTATATCGTTTTTATCATTTATTTTTGCATTAAACGCCAGTTTTAAACAAAAAGCAAATGTGCTATTCGTTTTTTAATTCGTCGCTGATATTTAATAAGCATATTATTAGAACAATAAAAACCCAAGCTACGAAGGCTTGGGCTTTTGATATTAATTCTTATACGTTTCTTGACTGAGCTTTTATAAACTTTGAGCTTTTATAAACTTACTGGGCAGGTTTATCCTCTTTATTAAGCTGCACATATTTATCAAAGTTTTGTGCGTAATCAGTCAAGTTGTCGCTTAACATTTGGCGATATTGTTTGGTATAAAACTCAACGATATCGTCTTTTTCTTTAGCAAAATCATCACCTTTTACAAAGCCAATCGAGGCAACTGACGCACTATAACGCGCTGCTGCATACAGCAATGACGCGCCGACTTGACCTGAGTGAGCGTTAGGGCTCAGTTGACTATTGGCGACGCCAATGATTTCGTCGGCACGTTGATAGAACGCTTGCATTTCAGGAGTGATTTCAAGAGCGGTATCAATTTCGTCATTTTGGCTATTATTTAAAGCGTCATTTAAAGCGTCGTTTAGCGCGTCATTTTGAGCATTGTCTGGCATATTGTCTTGAGACATAAGCGACTCCTAAGAATGGTAAGTAAATTTGAATATATCATGGCGGTCTTTAAACTTGATAAATATAAAGACCGAATACATCTAAAAAATGCAAACAAGTAAACAGTCTTATAAACCTGCATCGGCTTTTAAAATTTCTGCTTTGTCCGTTTTTTCCCACGTAAAGGCAGTTTCAGAACCTTGACGACCGAAATGTCCAAAGGTTGCGGTTTGCTGATACATCGGCTGCAATAGATTGAGCATACGCGTGATGCCATAAGGACGTAGGTCAAAATGCTTACGAATCAAGCTGATGATTTCATCGTTACTGATTTTATTGGTACCAAAAGTATTAATTGAAATCGACGTTGGTTCAGCAACGCCAATAGCATAACTGACTTGAACTTCACAGCGATCGGCAATGCCGGCAGCGACGATGTTTTTGGCCACATAACGTACTGCATAGGCAGCGCTGCGATCGACTTTTGAAGGATCTTTGCCACTAAAGGCGCCGCCACCATGACGCGCCATACCGCCGTAAGTATCGACGATAATTTTACGACCAGTCAAACCAGCATCGCCAACAGGGCCACCAATGACAAATTTGCCAGTTGGGTTGATATGATAGCGCGTACCAGCATGCAATAAGTCTGCTGGCAGTACTTGTTTGATAATCGATTCCATGATCGCTTCTTGTAAATCGGTTTGCGAGATGCTTGGATCGTGCTGCGTTGATAACACCACGGCATCAATGGCAATCGGTTTATTGCCGTCGTATTTGAGGGTCACTTGTGCTTTGGCATCGGGACGTAACCAAGGCAATTCACCAGCGCGGCGCAGCTCAGATTGACGCTCCATCAAGCGGTGCGCATATTCGATAGACGCGGGCATCAATACTTCAGTCTCATTGCTGGCATAACCAAACATCAAACCTTGGTCGCCTGCCCCTTGTTCTTCAGGACTGCTACGATCGACCCCTTGGGCGATTTCTGGCGACTGCTTACCGAGCATATTAATCACGGCACAAGTCTCACCATCAAAACCCAAGTCTGAGTGATGATAGCCAATGCCATTTACCGTGTCACGGACGATACGCTCAACGTCGATATTGGCAGTCGTGGTCACTTCGCCTGCCAAGATCACAGCGCCTGTTTTAACCAAGGTTTCGCAGGCAACGCGGGCATGAAGGTCTTCACGTAAGATGGCATCAAGAATAGCATCTGATATTTGGTCAGCCATTTTATCAGGGTGACCTTCGCTCACAGATTCTGAGGTAAATAAGTTGTATTCGCGCATAATGGGATCGCTTAATTGAATCAATAAAGATAGGAAAAAGCATAACGTCTGAGCGCTGCTTTAATTAATATTGACCAAACAAATCAATTGCTCGGCGTTAAATTTTTGATAAATGGGTGCTGCTAAATTCGTTTGTAAAAAAGGTATTTACTAAATAGGTTTTAAAAATATGGTTCAACTTAGCCAGTTTCCATGCGTTAGCATAAATGATAATTAATACTAAGCATTTACCTGTAACGGGTTTATTGCCTGATGATATAAGAGATGATTAATCTGGCGCATCAGGCTAAAAATAGGCTTATTCTAACTCGAAACGTAATAAAACTCTAGTGAGCTGCGCTTGTTATACGATAAGTAAACCTCAACAATGCGCCTATAGCCGTTAAGTAGCTTGCTATCTGTAGGTTCGTTTTGTTATAAGCGATTTTCAGTGGATATGAAAAGCGTCATATAGACCATGATGTTAAAATGATGGTTTTAAACGGTGACTTCAATTTTTAGCTCTAAACTATAACTCTAAAAACTTGGCTTTGTCTTTAAACATACACTCTTCATAAACAGGACACGCGCCGCATTTTGGCGTGCGAGCCTGACAGGTATAGCGGCCATGCAAAATCAGATAATGATGCGCATCTACGATAAAGTCGTCTGGGATACGTTCGACCAGTTTCTTTTCAACGATTAAGACGTTTTTACCCGTGGCAAGTCCCGTACGATTGCCGACGCGAAAGATATGGGTATCAACCGCCATCGTCGGCTGTCCAAAGGCGGTATTTAACACCACGTTTGCCGTCTTGCGCCCAACGCCTGCTAGAGATTCTAAATCTTTACGGTTATCAGGGACGGTGCTATCAAACTTCTCAATCAAGTCACGGCAAGTTTTGATGACGTTTTTGGCTTTGGCGTTATATAAACCGATATTCTTAATATACGCTTTCAGTCCTTCTTCGCCTAATGCCAAAATGGACTCAGGCGTATTGGCGACCGGATAAAGCTGATTGGTAGCAATATTGACGCTGACATCGGTCGCCTGCGCCGATAATATGACGGCGATAAGCAGCTCAAAGTTGCTGTTATAATTGAGCTCAGTTACTGGCTCATCAATCGTCGCAGCCAGTTTCTCAAAAAACGGCCGTACATCACGATTGGGCATGCGCCTCGATGGCGGGGTATCGGCAGTTTTATGTTTAACGGTTTTACTCATGGTATTGTAAGCACTGTTTTATTCATTATTTTATTCATTGGTTATTCAAAATTAGAGATGAGCTATTAAAGTTGGGCAAGCTTAGCTTGTAATTCTTCAAGTTCCAGTTGTTTACTCTCGTTTGGACGTACGCTCAGCTGCTTTTCTAACTTCTTGATTTTACTGCGTAGCTTTGCTGCGGCAATGGTATTTTTTGCTTGTTCTTCGCTGATATTCAACGATTGACTAGCGGCATTGTTTAGCTTGGCTTCTACCATGCTGACCACCGGCTTGCTATTGCTGCTATCCGCTAGCTGCTTACTAACGCGTCTTAAATGCGTATGGTAACGCTGGCGTAAATCCTCTTGTTCAAGCGTGCGCTCAGCTGTCGATAGGGTACGCTCAACGGTGACTAAGTCTATGCAATCAACTGGGCAGGGCGCAATACATAGCTCACAGCCCGTGCATAAGTCCGTAAAAATAGTATGCATATGTTTGCCAGTCCCGACGATGGCGTCAACAGGGCATGCGGGGATACACTTGGTACAGCCGATACAATCATCTTCTCGAATCACCGCGCGCACTTCTACTGGACGCTGCGAGCTGGCATCTATCGGCCATTTTGACGGCTCAGCGTTAAGTGGTTGTGTATCGCTGCTATCTTGATTGATAATTTGCGCAATCGCATCGGTCACCGGCTGACCGCCGGGCACACATTTATTATAAGGCTCACTGTCGATAACAATTGCCACCGCATATGGCAAGCAGCCATCGGCATGGTCACAAAGCCCGCATTGGGTTTGCGGTAGGCAGGCGTCAATACGCGCAATCTTTGCTTGGGTAGCGGCAGGCAAGCGCTCTATGTCCAAGCTATCGAACAAGATAGGTAGATTGGTAAGACGGATAAAATTGCTGTTGTTACTGATGTTGCTTTGCATTTAATGTAAAACCTTTATATTAGTACTAAGTGCTAATATGAAAAAATAGGGTAATGGCGTTATTTATCAAGAGCGTTGGTATTTAATAAAAGACATCTTGCCCTTATAAATTAAATATAGATTAGAGCGAGATGCCTTGTTCATGAGCAATTTGCGCAATCAGCGCATAAGCAATACTGCCTTTAAACGGTATTTTTGGTAAATTTGTCAGGTCAAAAAAATCGGCATGTGACAGCTCGTCTTCTTGTATCACGATGTCTCCACCCGCATACGCTGCGCGAAAGCCAAGCATTAAATTAGACGGAAACGGCCAAGGTTGACTGCTGACATAGCGAATATCTTTGAGGCTAATATTCACCTCTTCTGCCACTTCGCGTACCACCGCATGTTCCAAACTTTCACCGACTTCTACGAAACCGGCAATCAAACCATATTGCAGTGCTTGCTGAGGGGTTTTTTGTTGCCCATAACGGTGATGGTGCGCTAATAAAATTTGCATGGCACCTGTTTGCGGATTGGGTCGGGTAATAGCAGTGATGATACACGGCTGCACGCGTGGATACTGGCGTAAGCGACAAATAGGACAGACCATCGCACGCTCACCGCACGCAGCGGGGACGACTGGGGTAGCACAGCGGCTACAAAACTGCGTGTCTGCTTGCCAGCGTAACAGCTGTATGGCTTGGCTAAGTTGGTCAGACAAAGCAAATGGCAGCTCTGTAATAAGTAGACGATAAGCAATAAAAGCACACTCGTCATTATCTAAAGTATTTTTTTCTTTATTATTACCTGTTAAACCGTGACTTTCTACCTCGGTATGTTCTAAAATTTTAGGCAACGTAACATGATGTGCTATCGCATAATCATAAGTCATCGCTAAGGTAGCTTTAGCCGTAAAAACATTAGCATCAACTTCGACCAAACTATCTTTATTTTGACGGCTATCATCGTTAACTAACCACTGGGTCGGCGCTAAGCTTTCAAATAGTGTCACTCGTCCAACTTGATAAGCTGGCTGCGTGTTATGAGTGCCATGAGTGTTTGATACTGTGTTGTCGGTATCAGACTGTGGCAACTCAACCTGCATAGGCCACCAGCCATGAGGCGTTTGACGACATAAAATCGTCTCGTCACGAAGTATAAAGGCGTGGCTCATAGGTTCAGTTTCCAAACAATCAAAGACAGGCTCGTACCCAAACGGATACGAGCCTATTTCACATAACCAGTTAAATAATGTTCAAATAAGTAGGCTATTTAATCTACTTATTTAGTACACCAAAATTACGCCGCAAGCAGTTGGCTTAAGCTCTGTTGCCCGACATCTAACGCTTGTTTGCTGACAGGGCGATTATGCTCAAAACCATCTAAATGATGGTCAACGGCCATAATGACATCGGCAATATAAGCCAAAGTACCATCATCTAGACGTGCACCACTATTAATACGCTGCTGCAAATAACTTGCCAATTGGCTAAGCATACTGGCGGGCGTTGGTAGCTGTAAAAAGCGCACTGCTCCTGACACTTGGCGCAGCATTTCCGGGATGTTTTGAATATTTAATACGTCGCGCTCAGGCTCAGCCAAATAATCCATAATGGCTTGTTCGGCGCTAGCAATCGCCGTACGACTTTCTTGTATCAGCGTATCATAAGCCGTATTAAGCTGATGTAGTGAGATATGCGGATTATTCAAAGGTAAGTAGATTGCCCCTGGGGTATGCATCTCTGCCATGGCGATAGTGGCGTTTTCTGCGTGCATCAAAGCGAGTAATAAATGGTCAAAATCTTCTGGGGTAGGCGCGCGCCATTTTTTCACCGCTTCTGCGGCAGCGTTGAGGCTGTTTGCAGCATTTGCCAGACCCAATAATTGAAAAGCTGAACGCAGCTCAGTCAGTTGCTCGGTGATTTGCGAGGTTTGCATATCGACAGGGTTGATAGAATCACCGCGTGCGTAGCTATCGACATTTTCTTTGATGGTGTTGATTTGCGCTTGAATAATGGTGTTTAAGGTATCGGTTAAAGCACGATTGGGTCCAAATAAGAAGCGCGCCATTTGTTTGCGCTGTGAGTCTTCTAATTGATTGGCGGCATATAGTTCACGCAGCATTTGTGCCTCTTTGGTATCGCGCTGGCAAGCAAAGCTGACCAAGTGCGCAAAGCGCGTGTCCATAACCGGCAGATAGCTTTGAAATTGCTGCTCTAAATAGATAAGCGTGTGTTTTTGGCTTAAGCTTAGCGGCAAAATGCTGGCAATATCCGTAACGGCAGCGGTGGCTGCTTGCCAAAACAGGCTGTTGGTATTTGCTGCTATCAAGGCGCACGCTGCCGACATCGCATCGAGTTTTTGCTGCTCATCCTCACTTACCTTACCGTCTTGATTTAATAAGGCAACGCCAAGTCCACTACGATAAGCATAAGTTAATAATTCGCTATCAAGATTGAGCTCGTTAAGCGGCTGAAAGTTATTTTCAGGATTGGCGATAATGACGCTGCTATGACCAAACGCGGCAAAATAATCGGCATCGATCGGTGTTGCTTGTCCATGAGCGTTGAGTTTATTGATGATCGGCAGGAGTAAAGTCGGCTCTACCGATTCGGTCAGCAAAATAAATTCAATATAACGATCAAGCGTCATAATGGCTTCTGACAAATCCATAATCAACGCGCTATCGTTATTGTCACCGCTGTCATAAAGTTTTTGCAAGCCATTGACGATGGCGTTATTGAGCACTTCTGCCCCGACCGAAGATATCAGCTGAAAAATACAAGACAGCTGTTTTAGGACAATAATAGAGTCTAATAATAAAGGTGCTTGGCTATCATCATCATTAAATTCGCCCAAATGAATTTCAGTATCTTTTAAAATAACCTTAATTTCATCGTGCAATAAATGCAGCGATGGTAGGTTAAAATCAGTCACACTCAAGGTCGGGGCGGTTAATTTCATTTGTGTAGAAGGATTCATAGTTGTTTTTTTCCATGACGTACTGATGAAAATAGCAAAGGTTTAGATGAGCATTTGAAAATGTCTATAAATAAGGTTTTAACGCTTATGGGCATAACAATCAAGATTTACTTACTTAACGGTCAGTATAAGGCGTTATGTCCATATAAAAAACCGTTTTAATGACTTATGCTTCACGGGTTACATTTTATCTTTAAGCGCAGGATAATCGTCCGCAAGCGACGCATACCAGCCTTGATTGGCACTCTCATTACTGCTTGACTCGAGCAATAAAGCCGCTAAATCGGCAAAGTTTGCATGGGCAGTATGTCCGCCATCGGCTTGAGTGTCCTCTTCAATCGCCAGCGTGACTTGCCCACCGGTCATCGCCAGATAAACTTCCGCCAAAATCTCCGAGTCAAGTAACGCGCCGTGGAAAGTACGGTCTTGCTTACCGACATCTAGGCGGCGAACAAGCGCGTCGAGGGTATTTTTTTGCCCAGGATATTGCTGTTTTGCCATCATCAGCGAGTCAGTCACCCGTACGCGCTCGGCAAAGTCGTGCATGCCAACTTTGGCAAACTCCATATTTAAGAAGTTCATATCAAAGGTGGCGTTATGAGCGATGATTTCGGCACCATCCATAAAGTCATACAGCGCCTGAGCCACTTGATCAAAGGTCGGCTTGTCAGTCAAAAACGCCTCAGAGATACCGTGAATGCGAATCACTTCCTCATCCATTCCGCGCTGCGGATTGATGTAGACGTGCAGTTTCTCCCCAGTAAATTTACGCCCGACTAACTCTACGATACCGACTTCGATAATGCGGTCGCCCTTCATGGGGTCAAGACCTGTGGTCTCGGTATCCATAATAAGTTGGCGGTCAGATTCATGGCGATGGATAGGCTTGGGTAGTAGCGGTATAAAATACGGATTGGCACGACTGGTGTCACCATCGAATGTCGGTATGTCCGTGTCTTCTATGCGAGCTTCCGTTTTAGTTTCTACTTCAGTATCCATATTGGTATTTAGATCTGGCATATCGGTATGTCTCATGGGTTCGCTAGCATTATACGGACTGTGATTTTCTTCTACTAACATATCTGTGTTTGCCATTGTATTTGATATGGTATTTACCATATCGTCAGTAAGATTTTGACCATCTAATAGCGACTCATCAAGCTCATTATCCATCATGTCAAAGCCTAATGGATCAAACTTTAACCAATCATCGCTCAGACTCTGTTTTTTATGAGCCATCAGTCGGTCTTTTTTTTTAGCAGAATCTTGCAAGCTAGCCGTTTTCAAATCTTCACTGCTAGACGTCACGCCCAAGTTTGCTAGCTCGTCCGCTTTTTCATTACCCGCGTGTCCAGCGTGACCTTTCACCCAGTGCCAAGCAACATCGCGCTGCTGGCAAAGCGCGTCTAATTGCTGCCAAAGGTCTTGATTGGCCACCGGTTTTTTGCTGGCCGTTTTCCAGCCGCGTTTTTTCCAGCCTTCAATCCATTCGGTGATGCCTTTTTTGACATAGCTTGAGTCTGTCCAAATCTCAAGGGTTTGCGCACGCGGACTATGGGTCAATGCTTGTATCGCACCCATCAGCTCCATGCGATTATTGGTGGTTACTTTTTCACCGCCATACAAATCCTGCGTCTGCCCATCGCTAAAAATTAGGTGCGCGCCCCAACCACCAGCACCCGGATTGCCTTTACAAGCGCCGTCGGTATAAGCAACCGTCATATTTGCTTTGGCAGCGAGCGGATTGCTCGTATTAAATGAACGCGCTGAAATAGAGTTTTCTGACATAAAAAAGTATGGACCTAATAGATGATAAACATCGAGAAAAGAGGGTTTCTAGCGTTATCTTTACGCAAGCTAGCACCGTCTATTTTAGGGTTGAGTATAGCAAATCTTGCTTATCTAATCTCGCTTATCTATCAGATACTGCTAGGAATAAAAAGCATAAAAGGGCAAAAGCACATATCATAGCGGTAACGCTGCCGTTTTCTGTTAAAATAGCAGTGATTGTGCGGACATACCTTAGCGCAATATGCACAATATAAGCTTTTATGTACCAATGCAGGATAAATCGATGATGTCCGTAAGTTCGAGTGTTTTGAATAAAAAATTAACGCCTCTAATGGTTGCTCTGGTCGCAAGTAGCGCCCTGTTTTTGAGTGCCTGTAATGACAGTAATACGCCAGCTGATGCCAAAAAAGCTGAGGCGCCAGCGGATTTATCCATATTTGCAGGCTGCTATACGGTCAGCCATGATGAGCCAGCGCAAATAAAAGTCAGCCAACAGGGCGGCGGTTGGGTCATGCAAATGAAAGAGCCGGCCAGCGCTAAGCGCGTTTGGGATGACGCTGAACCGTTAGAGGTGCTTGCAAAAAGTGATATCCCGACGTATTTTTCTATCGACCCTGACAATGTCGACGCGGTGATTGGTCGTCCAGATAGAGTGCTGGTGTTGGCGCATGTGAAGCCTGTTTATGCCAATATCGATCCGCTACTAGATAGTGAGTACTTGTCTTATATTTATCGCGGTGCCAACACTATTTATCGCGTCGAATGTGATGAGGTTAATACCGATATTTTGGCCAATCCTCACGCCAATATTGTTATTGATAACGTCAATGACGGTATTTGAAATGACAATGTTTAAAGTGGCATTGTTCGAAATGACAATACTTTAAACGACAAAGCTTGAAATGACAGTATTTAAAAAGTCCTTATAAATCAGTATTTATGATAAATAACCCTCTAATTAGAGTCGGGCAATATGAATTTTTTTAGTTATGTGGTGTTAGGCGGATTTTGTTATGCGGCCGGTTGGGCAGTAAGAACCTATATTCTCGATAAACAGCCAAAACCTGAGCAGCCTTATCATCTCAAACATCCCACTATCTTAAGATATCTCGGCGCATTTTTTATAATTATGTTGATTGTCTCGTGGCTCATCGGGCGCTATCTACTCGGCCATGTGGCTATTGATTTGCCATTTATTATCATTAATAGCCTTATAGGCACCTTTGTTTATTCGTTTGGTCTAAACCCAGAAAAGCCAAGCTATGATGTGCCTGATTAATAAAAAATTAAAAGGCTGAGTGCTTAAATACATTTAAAAGGTTTCTATTTTAGGCCTATAAAAAACACGGTCATTGCATGCCTCATTGACCGTGTTTTTTATGGGATTGCTTATCAGGTTATTTATCTGTTTTCTTTAAGCTTTTACTTTTATCCTCTAATTTTTTATCGCTAGGCTTTGAAGTTGTGTCTTTCGACGCTGTTTGCTCATTTTTCCAGCTTTTGTATTTCGCCAAATCTTTTTCTACAAGTTTTAGACAAAATCTGAGCACCAAGACGTCATCGATATGACCGATAAAGGGGATGAAATCAGGAATGATATCGATAGGGTTGATCACGTAAAGCAGACCAACCACGGCTGCTGAAATAGTTTTATAAGGGATATTGCGATAGTTGCCTTTATAGTAGTCTTTGACTAAGCTCATCAGCAACAGCAAATCCTTAGCATAACTCTCAAGACCTTTTTCTTTTTCAAGCTGGTCATTGAGCTTATCTTCTTTACCCAAGATGATTTTAATACTATCCATCAGACTTTTATTGTCTTTTTCTTTTGCGCTTTCTTGGTCAGCCATCTTTGTAATCCTTTTATCTATCATTATTGTTTGTTGTTCAACGCGTTTTTACTATAGCAAGAGTCGGGTCTGTAGCCAAATAAGACGGTAAGTAACTCTGTATCGTTTTGTTGTCTATAGTGAGTGAAAAGTAATATCGATACATCACGCACTGCTGATATCAATTTTTCGTAGCCTCTGTCTGCGCAGGCACAGTACGCAAGAAAAATTGATATCAGCAATACCGTAGCGTTTTTAGGGTATTTTGACTATATCAAAATAAATATGGCGCTGAGGTCGATTCTTCCAATTCATGTTACTGTCTGAACCTGCGTTATAATACGCGCTTTGTTTCAGTAATGGTTGCTAGGATAAGCAGCGATTTAACAGTAAAAAAGGTAGCATAATGACTAAGATTTCATCTGAGCTAAATCGTCGCCAGTTTTTACATCACGTTGGTATTGGGGCTGGAGTAGGGTTATTGGCGACCCAAAATATCACTAGGGCGCTGGCTGCAAACGCTATCCAACAAGATGCCGGCACGCAGCTTACCAAGGATGATTTACCAACAGCGTTTTCAGATGAGCATTTGTCTTTCAAAGGTGAGACACAACCAGCGCAAGCAAGATGTATCGTCCCAACGATTGAAACGCGGCTTTTTGCCAGCTCTAACGTCGGTGGTAGTGACGAGCGTAATGAATTGGCGTTAGAGCGCCTGGCTTGTGCAGGGTTTAAAGTGGACAATCCGGCGATTACCAAACGGCAGTATTTGCGCTTTGCAGGTACGGATTCGCAGCGCGCCAGTGATTTGCAAAACATCGCGACCGGTGCGATTAAAGCGCCAAAGCTACTACTGGGTGTACGCGGTGGCTATGGCGCTGTGCGGATATTACCGATGGTTGACTGGTCGACGCTTGGGCGCATTATGAAGGAGCATGGAACGATACTGGCGGGTTTTAGCGATGTGACGGCGATTCAGTGTGCGCTGCTGGCAAAAGGTGGCATGAGCTCGCTTGCGGCACCGATGCTCTATAGCGAGTTTGGCAAAATTAAACCTGATGAGGTTAGCTGCCGACAGTTTGTAGCAGCATTAACCAATCCTAATTTGACGATTAATATAGACGATGCGTCATTAACCAGCCCTAATTTACCAAGTATTCTGACGAACTCTGAGCCAAAAACTCTAACCGGCACTATGTGGGGTGGCAATCTAAGCGTGGTATCGGCGCTGGCAGGTAGTGACTATTTGCCACGTATTGCTGGCGGTATCGTATTTTTAGAAGACGTCGGCGAGCAAGCCTATCGTATTGAGCGCATGCTGTACGATTTGTATTTAGCAGGGGTGTTTAAAGGTCAGCAAGCCATCGTGTTTGGGGCGTTATCGGGTAGCGGTGAGGACAGTTATGATAAGCGCTATGATGTCGCCACCGTCATTCGTCAATTGCATCAGCTGACAGGGTTGCCGATTTATAGCGGTATGCGCTTTGGTCATATTGGCAGAAAACACAGCTTTCCACTGGGCACGAAGTGTCAGATTAGTCCAAATACCGTCGGTGGCTATCAATTGATGTTTAGCGACTATCCAACGATTAAAGCCGATGCCATTTATGTCGAAGGGTTATGGCAATAAAAATTAGGTCTATAGTCGAATCCAAATAAATCAGATACGTAGCCATCAAGTCGCTCAATGAAACGTTGTTTTTCTTGCGTGCTGTGCCTACGCCGACAGAGGCTACGAAAAAAACGTTTCATCGTATCGTTTTTATAACGAATTAATTATATAAAATTGTTGCTGTGATAAATTTGTTGCAGCAACGTATTACTTCTAACAAATCTACTATAAAGTTAAATCGCCAAGCGTGAAAATTTATCCTGATATTCTTTCGGGGTTAACTCAGTGGCGCGTTTAAACAGCCTAGTAAATGATGAGATATCATCGTAACCAACCTGCTCGGCGAGCGACTTAATCGTTACATCGCCCAATTCTAACAAACGCTTTGCCTGCTCAATACGCACTGCTTGAATATATTCAATCGGACGCATCGCAACGCAGGACTGAAAGCGTCTGTTTAGTGTACGCGGGGTGATATTTACCATGGCTGCTAAATGGCTTACCTGCATCGCTTGCCTAAAATTTTCCTCGATAAATTCTTGCACTTGTTGAACCAACTGATCCGAGTGCGGCTTATGCAATGTCACATTGGTATAGCTGTTTTGATTGCCGCGTTTGCTATCGATAATCTGAGTTTTAGCCACTTGGGTAGAAATTTCACGCCCGCAATAACGCTCGATTAATAACAACCCCAAGTCGTAAAATGCACTACCACCCGCCGCACAAAATATATTGCCAGATTGTTCTTTTGATTGGTTCTTTGAGTGAGTGACAAACTGGTTTTCTTGTAAATCAACCAATGGAAAGTCTGCCTTAAACTTACTGGCATAGCCCCAATGGGTTGTCGCTATTTTGCCATCGAGCAAGCCTGCTTTTGCTAAAAAGAACGCGCCGCTACAGTTACTAGCGATATCGGCTTTAGTATTTGCCAGTCGCTTGATGTGCGGAATTAAATCGCTATTTTGACTCAATACTTTATCGATGGAATCGCCAATCGTTGGAATTAATAGTAAGTCGCACTCTGTGACTTCCTGAATATCGCCATGCGCTTGCATGATTAAGCGGTTGCTACATCTGATATCAACGCCGCCAAGACTGGCAATCTGAACATTAAACCTTGGTTCTACTTCTTCATCCAAAAACCGCTGCCAACTCACTCCGGTAAACGAAAATAAATCTAATGCGCCTGTCAAGGCGCTGCCGAGCACGCCATCGAAGCCGATAATAATGACCTTAAAGGGTTTAAAGTAGGGCATAAGCGCTTATTTTCCTATGAAAAGACGTATTTGAAATGTCAGTTTATTAGCAGTTTTTCCCAAATTAGCCTATCAGCTTTGTCTTATTTGACCATAATTATGTCATAAATGACAATACGGTAAGGCGATAAATTAGATTAATATCAATGCATCACTTATTCATCACCGCTTATTTATCATTATCATAATAGGGAAATGACTATGGCAGCAGATACGCTTATCAATGACTTTGAATTACCGTTCCAACTCTACGATGTATTGGGGGTTGAGCATTTAACCGAGCATGCAAAGTTTGCCGAACATAGCCGCGAAACTTTTGATGCGGTATTAGATACCGCTAATAAAATTGCCACTCAGCTATTTTTACCGCACAACCATGTGGCCGATAAAAACGAGCCGCAGTTTGATGGCAAAAAAGTCAGCATGATAGACGACGTAAAGGTTGCTTTTGACGCCTTTCGCGAGTCGGGCTTTATCGCGGGTCGTTATAGCTTTGACGATGGCGGCATGCAATTACCTGAAACCGTGATGACGGCGGTAGCAGGCTATTTTATGGCGGCCAACCCATCAACCACCGCTTATCCGTTTTTGACCACGGCGGCGATTAATGTCATTTCTCATTTCGCCAGTGATGAGATTAAAAATGCCTTTATGCCGCGTATGCTAACCGGTGAATTCACTGGCACCATGGCATTGACTGAGCCACATGCAGGCTCGTCACTTGCCGATATCAAAACCACCGCCGTGAAACAAGAAGACGGATCATACCGTATCAAAGGCAGCAAGATTTATATCTCAGCAGGCGATCATGAATTGTCTGACAATATTGTGCATTTGGTACTAGCTAAAGTGCCCGGCGGTCCTGCTGGCGTTAAAGGTATTTCGCTATTTGCCGTGCCTAAGTATCGACTCAATGATGACTTATCAGTTGGCGAGCGTAATGACGTGCATTTAACAGGTCTTATTCATAAGCTTGGCTATCGCGGTGCTACGTCTACGGCACTAAGCTTTGGTGATGCAGGTGAATGTCACGGCTATCTTATCGGTGAAGAGCATTTTGGCCTGCGCTATATGTTTAAAATGATGAACGAAGCGCGTATTGCGGTTGGTTTTGGTGCAGCGATGATTGGCTATCGCGGTTATCAATATTCGCTCGATTATGCCAAAGACAGAACGCAGGGCAGAATCGCACCGAATAATAAGCCTGAAGATGCGGCAACGGCAATCATTCAGCATGGTGATGTCAAGCGGATGCTGCTTGCGCAAAAGGCTTATAGCGAGGGCGGTATTTCGCTGTGTCTTTATGGCTCAAATTTAATTGACCGTATCAATACCTGTGAAGATGCCACGTTAAAAAATGAACTGACAGAGTTATTAGATCTGCTTACGCCAGTACTCAAAGCATGGCCATCTGAATACGGCCCCAAAGCCAATGATTTAGGCATTCAAGTATTGGGCGGCGCAGGATATACACGTGAATATCAAGCCGAGCAGTTTTGGCGTGATAACCGTCTCAATCCCATTCATGAAGGCACAAATGGCGTACAGGCACTAGATTTATCATTCCGTAAGTTATGGCAAAAAGGCGGACTCGGTATTCAAATATTAAAGCGTGAAATTACCCAAGACCTAGAGAATATTACTACGTCAGAAACCGCCAAACTTGCCGGTAAATTGATGCCTTATATGGGTCATTTACATGAAGTGCTCGTGCATTTAAGCAAAATTCTACAAACTGAAAAAGCCATGACGCTGACGGGTAATGCGCAGGCCTTGATGAATATCTTTGCCTCCATCGTAGTGAGTTGGATTTGGATTCGCCAAGCGAGTAAAGCGGAGCAATTATTAAATGATACGGCCGACGTTGATAAGCAAAACTTCTATCATGGCAAAATCCAAGCGGCAAAATACTTTATCGACTGGGAATTGCCGTTAATCAATCGCGATATTGAGCTGTTAAATAATGACAATGCAGTATGCACGGATATGCAAGCAGAATGGTTTTAATTAATTTTGCATCGTGTTTGGTATGAATAATAAATACAACGTTAAAGGAATAAATAATGACAGCTGATAACAAACAGATTAATAAGCAGTGGCGCTTAAAAGCAAGACCAATTGGCGCACCAAGCGCTGATACGTGGGAATATACTGAGACAGATTTGCCGACTATCTCAGATGGTGAGCTGCTGATAAAAATTGAATATATTTCGATGGATCCGGCAATGCGTGGTTGGCTAAACGATGCAAAATCTTATATACCGCCCGTACAGATTGGCGAGGTAATGCGTGCAGGAACGGTGGGTAAAGTCATTGAAAGTAAGCATGAGAAGTTTGCTGTTGGCGATTATGTCGTAGGTCATAACGGCGTGCAGTCGTATGCAGTCAGCGATGGTACAGGTCTACATAAAGTCGATCCAAGCCTTGCGCCATTGTCTTATTACTTGGGCGTGCTCGGTATGCCGGGTATGACGGGCTATTTTGGCTTATTAAAAACCGGCGCACCAAAAGCTGGCGAGACTGTGGTTATTTCTGGCGCTGCGGGCGCGGTTGGTAGCTTGGTTGGACAAATTGCCAAACTCAAAGGTTGCCGCGTCGTCGGTATCGCAGGCGGTCCTGAGAAATGTAAATTTTTAGTCGATGAGCTGGGTTTTGATGCTGCTATAGATTATAAAAACGAAAATGTGAAAAAAGGCCTAAAGCAGGCCTGTCCAAACGGCGTCGATGTCTTTTTTGACAACGTCGGTGGCAATATTTTAAATGATGTGCTGACACAAATTAATCTGCATGCGCGTATCGTGATTTGCGGGGCGATTAGCCAATATAACACCACCACAGAAGTCAAAGGGCCATCAAATTATTTGTCGCTGTTGGTCAATCGTGCGCGTATGGAAGGCATCGTGGTCTTTGATAGTATCAAAGAGTATCCGACGGCGATGAAAGATATTGCTGGCTGGATTGGGTCAGGCGACATTAAAGTAAAAGACCATATCGTCAAAGGTGTCGAGACGTTCCCAGATACCTTGATGATGCTCTTTAAAGGTGAAAATTTCGGCAAACTGGTACTTAAGGTAGAGGGATAAATCATGACATTGAATACAAATGGAATTGCATCAGACGTCACTGGTAAACGTATTTTAATCACCGGCGGCGCGTCTGGCATTGGCGCTGCTAGTGCGCTACTGCTCGCCAGTCGCGGTGCGAAAGTCGTCATTGGCGATTTGGCAGAAGAGATGGGCGCAGGCGTTGCTCAGCAAGGGCAAAACGCGGGCAATAGCATCGTCTTTAAAAAAGTCGATGTGACGAATGGCGATGAAGTGCGCGCGCTCTTTGCCTTTGCCATGGAAACGCTTGGCGGCCTTGATGTGGTGATAAATAATGCCGGTATTGACCATAAACCGGCGCCGATGCATGAGCTAAGTGACGAGGACTTTGATCGTAATATTGCCGTTAACCTAAAAGGCGTCTGGCATTGTATGCGCGCTGCTGTTGCTTGTATGGCACCTAATGGCGGTGGTCATGTGATTAATGTGGCGTCGATTGCTGGTTTACGTTCAGCGCCGCTACTGTCAGCTTATAGCGCCGCGAAACATGGCGTGATGGGGCTGACCAAATCCGCTGCTCATGAATATGCGCGCGTTAATATCCGCTTTAATGCGGTATGTCCAAGCTTTATCGATACGCCGATGGTGCGTAATACCATGGCAAAAATGGACGAGCGCGCCCAGCAAGCCACCATAAAAGCCAGCCCAATGCGCCGTTTGGGAGATGTCGATGAAGTATCTGGCGCCATTGCATGGCTGGCGAGTGATGAAAGTAGCTTTATGAATGGTCATGCGTTTACCCTTGATGGCGGCATGTTGGCTTAATAGATTTATACACATCCCAAAAATATGATTAGCGGTGTCAAACTCGCTTAGTCTACGAATTGTAGTACTTACACTCGTTTTCCTTGCTACTCAAATTTTTGGAAATGGTATTAAGTTTAGCAGAGCTGGTAAAAATTTAAAATATATAGATAATATAGGTAAATATAAGGAATAATGATGAAAGATTTATTTGATTTAACGGGTAAGATTGCTTTGGTTACCGGTGCTAGCCGTGGTATTGGTGAATCTATCGCCCGTCTTTTGGCATCAAGAGGCGCGCATGTGATTGTCTCTAGCCGAAAAATTGACGCGTGCCAAGCGGTCGCCGATAGCATTGTCGCTGATGGTCACAAAGCCAGTGCCTTCGCTTGTCATGTTGGCGATATGGCGCAGATTGAGGCAATTTTTGAGCATATAAAAAGTGAATTCGGTCAAATTGATATCTTGGTCAATAATGCCGCGGCAAACCCTTACTATGGCCATATTCTAGATACCGATTTAGCCGCTTTTGATAAGACCGTAGAGGTCAATATTCGCGGTTATTTCTTTATGTCGACGGCAGCGGGGAAAATGATGCGCGAGCAGGGCGGCGGGGTGATTTTAAACACCGCATCGGTCAATGGCTTGGTCGCAGGTGACAAGCAAGGCATCTATTCAATTACTAAAGCGGCGGTGATTAGCATGACCAAAGCCTTTGCTAAAGAATGTGGTCCCTTAAACATTCGCGTTAATGCCTTGCTACCAGGTTTAACCGATACCAAGTTTGCCTCGGCCTTAACGACCAATGATAAAGTCTTAAAAATGGCGTTACATGCGATTCCATTAGGGCGTGTGGCTAATCCTGATGAGATGGCGGGCACAGTATTGTATCTCGTGTCTGACGCCTCAAGCTATACGACGGGCGCGACCGTGGTTGTCGATGGCGGTATGCTTGCTTAGTTAGCAATGCATGTTTAAAAAACCGATGTTTAAAAATAGGAAGCCGCATGACTTTCATAGTGATGCGGTTTTTCTTATTGCATATTTCCGTTTTTTAGTTAGTGTACTGTCTTTTATATCAATACTAAGTCAATAAAAAAGGTGCAGTGCGACTGTCTTTGGATTTCGCCACCTCTTTAGGTGTGCCTTCTGCGACAATAAGCCCACCTTCATCGCCAGCACCGGGGCCCATATCGATAATCCAATCGCTGTTACTCGCGACTTGCATATCGTGCTCAACCATAATCACCGTATTACCGGTTGCGACCAGCCCATTTAACTGTGCCATCAGTAGCATGACATCAGAAGGATGTAAACCAGTCGTTGGTTCATCGAGCACATACAGCGTATCGCCGCGCTGGGTACGCTGCAGTTCGGTAGCAAGCTTGATACGCTGTGCTTCGCCACCAGACAACTCGGTCGCTGGTTGCCCAAGTCTTAGATAACCAAGCCCAACTTTTAGCAAGGCATCTAAAGCGCGCATGATTGGGGCATCATCAATAAAAAATTCAGCAGCCGTTTCGACTGTCAAATCGAGTACTTCGGCGATATTTTTACCTTGATAAGTAATTTCTAAGGTTTCATCATTGTAGCGCTGACCATGGCACACTTGGCAGGGCGAGTAAACACTTGGCAGAAATAGCAGCTCAACACTGACAAAACCGACGCCTTCGCAATTTGAGCAACGTCCTTTTTTTACGTTAAATGAGAAACGTCCCGCATCATAGTGCCTGGCTTTTGCTTCTTTGGTGGCAGCAAATAACTTGCGCACATGGTCAAACAGTCCAGTATAAGTGGCCAGATTTGAGCGCGGTGTGCGCCCGATGGCTTTTTGGTCAACGGTGACTAAGCGCTTGATGTGCTCCATACCACTGACTATCTCTCCGCCCATTGGCGTTTCTTGTTCTTGCTCGAGTAAAGCCGCTTCATCGGTGGGCGCTTCAATCACGGTTTTTTGCCCAAGCGCATTGTAGACCAATTCAACCAACGCTTGACTGACCAAACTTGATTTTCCCGAACCTGAAACCCCCGTTACTGTGGTTAATACCCCTAAAGGAAATGCCACATCTAGCCCTTGTAAGTTATTACGCTCGATATTGGCAAGTTTTAGCCAATGAGTAGGTTGTCTTGGTTGCTCGGTTTTTAACTTTTGAGTTGCTGTGTCTTTACTAAAGAGATATTGCCCTGTATAAGAATCAGATACATCTCGCAAGCCGGCAACAGGGCCGCTATAGATGATTTCACCGCCATGACTGCCCGCTTTTGGTCCGACATCGACTATCCAATCAGCATGGCGAATGACGCTGACATCATGCTCGACAATAAATAATGAATTACCCGCCGCTACCAGTTCATCTAGAGCGCCTAATAGCGCCTGTGTATCGGCAGGATGCAGGCCAGCGGACGGTTCATCGAGCACATAAACCACGCCAAATAGTTTAGAGCGAATTTGGGTGCCAAGTCTTAGGCGCTGTAGCTCGCCGGGTGACAAGGTAGGTGTGGTGCGTTCAAGCGATAAGTAACCTAGCCCAAGTCTGGTTAACGCCTCAACACGCGATAAAATATCGCTGGCAATACGCTTGGCGACGATGGCTTTTTCACGGTCTGGCATATCATCGCTGAGTTTTTTATTGGCAGCGTCGTTAAGTTTTAGCGCCAGTTCAGTCAAGGTTAATTGAGACAATTCACCAATATCAAGCTCTGCAAATTTAACCGACAGCGATTCATGTTTCAACTTTTTGCCATGGCAGCTTGGGCATTCTGAAATTTGCATGAACTGCGCCACACGTTTTTTGGTACGTAAACTTTGGGTCGTAGCAAAAGAGTGCAAAACGAAATTTTTTGCGCTGGCATAGGTGCCTTTATAATTGGGCTTTTCACCTTTTTTAATCGCCTCGCGTACTTGCTCGAGATTGTACTCTGGGTAAACTGGCACTTCTGGGGTTTCATCGGTAAATAAAATCCAATCGCGGGTTTCCTTGGACAAGGTATTCCAAGGTTTGTCGATATCGTAGCCCAGTGTGGTCAATATCCGGCTCAGATTTTGCCCTTGCCATGCTGGTGGCCAAGCAGCAATGGCGCGTTCTCGAATGGTTTTCGTCTTGTCAGGCACGAGCAAATCTTCTGTGACCTCAAACACGCGGCCAATACCTGAGCAAGTAGGGCAAGCACCTTCTGGCGTATTTGGCGAAAAGGCATCGGCATATAGTATGTCTTGCCCAGCAGGGTATTCGCCTGCTCGCGAGTACAGCATACGTAGACCATTTGAAATCGTCGTCACGCTACCAACCGATGAACGTACCGACGGCGTACCGCGCTGCTGTTGCAGGGCGACGGCGGGCGGTAAGCCTTCTATCGAATCGACATCAGGCTCGCCAACTTGGTCAATCAAGCGCCGTGCATAAGGCGATACCGAATCAAGATAGCGGCGTTGCGACTCAGCAAACAAGGTACCAAATGCCAGTGACGATTTGCCTGAGCCCGATATACCGGTAAAAACGACCAACGCATTGCGCGGTAAATCTACATCGACATTTTTGAGATTGTGCACCCGCGCGCCCCGGACCTGAATGCTTTCATCAGCGGTAAGGTTGTGATTTTTGAGAGAAATGTTAGATTTTTTATGATTAGATTTCTTATGATTGGTTGTCATACAACGCTATTCCTTTGACTAAAATCGGCTTGTTAACGCTTTGATTCAACAATACCGTGTCTGTTTAATACGGTGTTCGTTTAATATCGTATCTGCTTAACGTCATCCTACCACCTTAAAATCAAATCACTGTGCAGGCTTACGCTTTATAGACAGAGGATAGACACAGCAACGTCAAACGATAACATTTATAAGGTTTACCCTATAAATTGCAGATTATAGAGGTTAAGAAATACGGCGTTTTGGCCGCTATTAAGCGGGCAAGTGGCGCGTTAATTGAGAATGCTTTATCATTAACTTCATCTATCAATCATTTATAAAAGCATTTTATGATTTTTATCAGCAATACCATTAGCCTGAATGACAGCGAAGTAGAGATTAGCGCCATACGCGCGCAAGGGGCAGGCGGGCAAAACGTCAATAAAGTGTCCTCTGCGATTCATCTGCGTTTTGATATTCATGCCTCAAGCTTAAGCGATGTTATCAAGCAGCGCTTATTGGACAGTAAAGACAGTCGAATGACCAAAGAAGGTATGCTTATTATTAAAGCGCAGCAGTTTCGTACCCAAGAACGTAATCGAATTGATGCGCTTGAGCGGCTGCAAAGCTTTATTATTCAAGCCACTCATGTCCACAAAACCCGCAGGCCGACCAAACCTAGCCGAAATGCCAAACGTAAACGCGTTGATGAAAAAACCCAGCGCGGCAAAACCAAAGCCTTGCGCGGTAAAGTGGATTTTTAAATAAACGGCTTACTCGGTTTTTTAATTAACCAAACAGCAAAATGCCAGCCCATTTAATTGGCTGGCATTTTTTACTATCAAATTTTTAGCTAACCAAGTCTTCTGCTTAATTCAGGAAAGCGCTTTATCATAAATAACATCAAGAGCAGCGACACACTGGCGATAGCGGCACCTACATAGCCGACGCTTGATATGGAAATATGCGTCACTGCATAACCACCGAACAGCGCACCGGCGCCAATGCCTAAGTTAATAATCCCTGAGAACATCGACATCAGCATGTCTTGCGCCGTGACATCGACCATGATGACTTTGGCTTGCATGGAGATAATCAGCAGCATCAGCGCCGCGCCCCACAGTAACGCAATGAAACTCAGCGCCCAGATAGAAGTCACGGCAAACAATAGTACCAGCATAGATAGCAGCATTAATATGATCGATATCAACATCAATCTGGTATTAAAGCGATCGCCCCAACGGCTAAAAATAACACTGCCTGCAATCCCTGCCACTCCAAATAATAGCAAGACCAAAGTCGCAGCGTTTTCACTGATGGCGCCGACTTGGCGCATAAAAGGTTCGATATAAGAATAAGCGGTATAGTGCGCGGTAAAGACTAATAAAATCAGCAAATACAAACAGACCAATAACGGATTCTTAAGCAATTCTGGAATTTTTCTAAACGAGCCTTCAAACATACTGGGTAGCGTTGGCAACAGCCTTGCTTGTAGAATAAACACGATAAAAGCAATCACCCCAATACCGCCAAAGGTTGCCCGCCAGCCAAACCATTGACCGACCAAGCGTCCTAGTGGCACGCCAAGTACCATTGCCAATGAAGTACCGGTCGCAAGCACACTAAGCGCTAGTGCTTTTTTACCTTCCGGTGCTACGCGTATCGCAATCGCGGCGGTGATGGACCAAAATATCGCGTGCGATAGTGCAATGCCCACGCGGCTAATCAGCAATACATCAAAGCTCCATGCAAATACGGACAATACATGACTGGCAATAAACACTACAAACAAGCCCAAAAGTAAGCTTTTACGCTCAAAGCGGCTGGTAAGTAGCATCAATGGCAATGACATCGCCGCGACAATCCACGCATACAGCGTCAACATCCAGCCAGTCTCAGCCGTAGTGATGGAAAAATCTTGGGCGATGTCGCTTAATAGGGCAACGGGGACAAATTCAGTGGTATTCATAATAAAGGCGCTGACGCCCATCAAAAATACTTGGAAATACTGAGTGCGGCGAGTATTTGCGCTCACCTCAAGGGTTGGTTTCATAAAGTTCAACACAAATAAAGAAGGCGCTAATACAGCAAAGTGGCTTAACAATCACTCATTAGCTTAATAATATGGCAAAGATACGTCGTAGTAACGCAAAGAAGGAGAGCAAGATACCAAGTCACGGGCAGCAGTTAAAGTAATTTTTTGATAATTAGCAAGAATCTTGGCAGGATTGTTAAGGTTAAGCATTTTTCAGCCACAAACTTACTTTGAATAGTGTAAATACGACTTTTTAATAATAAGAACAGGGTCTTGTTTGTCAGCCGCTGTAAATCAGAGGATAATCTACAGCATTAAATCTAATCTCGAGAAACTATTTTATGCTGATTAATGCAGATTTTACTCGCCGTGCAGCATTGGCGCCCAGACACTATCAATGGGTGCCATCACCGCAAAACGGCGTCGAGCGCGTCATGCTTGACCGCGTCGGCGCAGAAAAAGCCCGTGCCACCAGTATCGTCCGCTATGCGCCTGAGTCCTATTTTCCACATCATATGCATCCGGGCGGCGAAGAGATTTTGGTTTTATCGGGAACTTTTTCGGCAGATAATATCGATTATCCAGCAGGTTGGTACTTACGCAATCCACCAAATTCTGGCCATCAGCCTTATAGTAAAGAGGGCGCAGTTATTTTTGTCAAACTTTGGCAAATGCTAGCCACCGAAACACGTTATGTCGCTATCGATACGAACGATGCAGCAAATTGGCAAAAAAAGCACAATCGTGATATCTGTCAGTTATTTTCAGATGACAGCGAACAGGTCAGCTTACAGCGTTTAAAGGCCAATGAAGCCCTATTTACCGACACAGTATTCACCGATGCAATCAAAGGCGGCGCTGAGATACTGGTGCTAGATGGCGAGCTGATAGATACTGAACTTACAGATGACGCTAAAACCTATACTCGCGGTGGTTGGCTACGTTTGCCAGTGGATGCACTACCGCAAATAAAAGCAGGCGTGCACGGTGCTACGGTTTATCTCAAAACTGGTCACCTGTCTAAAGTCATTGGCGCTAAAGTAGAAGAAAAATAGTACGCAAACGTAGATTTAGCAATTATTAATAGTGACTTTAATGGTTTATAGGCTACTGCTTCACTATAAAAAAGGCGTCAGAACTATTTTTCTGAAAAATAGCTTTGACGCCATTTACATATAATTAGCTATAAAATATAAAAAATTATTAAAATAATGTTCTGTAACTCCTCGGTTCATACCTGCCCTTCACATTGCTGCTTTATTTCTGTAAAATACCGACCGTACGGTTTCTTTATCAGAGACTGTTTTTTCTTCTGTATTAATAAAACACATTCTTTTAAAGCCAAATTTACTTTTAGTTAAACTGACACGCTAATATCGAGATAAAAATGGAAACTCAAAACGCTCATAAACGTAAAAAACAGCCAGAGCTTATACGGCGGGCGCTGCTTGATGAGGCAGCGCGCATCACTTTGGAGCAGGGCTTGTCTAAAGTCACCTTCCAATCGGTAGCCGATGCCGTCGGCGTGACCAAAGGCGGGGTGATGCATCATTTTGCCACCAAGGACGCGCTCATCTTAGAGGTGTTTTATGACGCGATGGCTAAGTTTGAGGCGGAAGTCAATCAAGCGATGGCAAAAGATCCGGTCAGCTATGGCGCTTTTACCCGCGCTTATATCGATGCCACCATCAGTCTGGGCGAAAAAGGGCAAGCCGAGTTTAATAGCCAAGCCACATTATATGTGTTGATGCTAGGGGATCGGATGCTGCGCGAACGCTGGGCTGAGTGGTCAAACGAGCAGCTAAAAAAACACGCTGCTACGGATAATAGCGAAACGCTATGTATGGTGCGTCTGGTCGCCGATGGGATTTGGCTCTCTGACTTTTCGGGTATTGATATTTCGGATAAAGCTTCATTGCGCACGCGCTTGATAAAAATGACGCAGCGTGACTTTGACGCTTAAAAATGCATACAAACCACTTTTATTTTTCACCTTTAATCCATAACGACATTATTTTTAAGACTTTATAAAAAAGCTTTTTTATAAAGCGAACCCGTCGCCCTAAGGAAAACTTATGACAACTACTCAGACAACCATAAATAATTTACAAGACATTATTGATTTCACACAAACGCAGACCGCTTATATCAACGGTCGTTATTTGGCGGTTGATGAATCATTAGCGACCTTTGAAGATATCAATCCGGCGACAGGTGAAGTGTTAGCTATTATTCAACAAACGACTGATGAGCAAATCGATGAGGCGGTAAAAGCCGCGCAACAAGGTCAAAAAGTGTGGGCAGCAATGACCGCGGTTGAGCGCGGCCGGATTTTATTAAACGCAGTTGCGATATTGCGCGAGCGTAATGATGTGCTGGCATTACTCGAAACCAAAGACACGGGTAAAGCGCTTTCTGAGACTAAGTATGTCGATATCGTCACTGGCGCTGATGTCGTTGAGTATTATGCGGGGCTTGCGCCAATGTTAGAGGGTCGTCAGATTCCACTACGTGATAGCAGTTTTGTTTATACCCGTCGCGAGCCGCTCGGCGTGGTCGCTGGTATCGGTGCGTGGAACTATCCAATTCAGATTGCGATGTGGAAGGCAGCGCCAGCATTGGCTGCTGGTAATGCGATGATTTTTAAACCATCAGAGGTTACGCCGTTAACCGTCTTAAAACTGGCAGAAATATTTACCGAAGCAGGCTTACCAGATGGCGTGTTTAACGTTGTGCAAGGCGATTATAAAGTCGGCGAAGCATTAACCCAGCATCCTGATATCGCCAAAGTCTCATTCACAGGCGGCGTACCAACGGGTAAAAAAGTCATGGCAAGCGCCGCATCATCGTCGCTAAAAGACGTAACCTTGGAGCTTGGTGGTAAATCACCATTGATCATTTTCGACGATGCCGATATCGATACCGCTGCTGACATTGCGATGATGGCGAACTTTTATAGTACTGGTCAGGTCTGTACCAATGGCACGCGCGTCTTTATTCCCAAAACCTTACAAGCCAAGTTTGAAGAGGCCATCTTGACGCGTGTTAAGCGTATCAAGCTCGGCAATCCGCTGGACGAGAGCATCAATATGGGGCCATTGGTTAGCTTTCCGCATATGGAGCGAGTGCTTGGTTATATCGAGCAAGGTAAAGCGGGCGGTGCGCGTTTATTGGCGGGCGGCGAACGTATCACGGCAGGCGAGCTTGCCAATGGCGCATTCGTTGCACCGACCGTGTTTACCGATTGTAGCGATGATATGACCATCGCACGTGAGGAAATATTTGGTCCAGTCATGTCGATATTGACTTATGAGCTTGAGGAAGAAGTGATTCGCCGTGCCAATGATACGGAGTACGGTTTGGCGGCAGGAGTGGTAACCGCTGATTTGACCCGCGCGCATCGAGTAATCGGTCAGATTGAAGCGGGTATTTGCTGGTTAAATACGTGGGGCGAGTCGCCTGCGCAAATGCCAGTTGGCGGTTATAAGCACTCAGGTATCGGCCGCGAAAATGGCATCGAAGCCCTTGAGCATTATACGCAGACCAAATCTATCCAAGTAGAGCTTGGCAAGTTTGAATCGGTATTTTAAACAGCTGTACGGTAAGAATTTTTAAACAGTAAGGTTAAGGCGTGAGGACTCATTTTTTCTTTTCGCGCCGCCTTACTGCTATGAAATGATGGATTTTTTTAATTTTATGGAGCGTTTTATGACATCAACCACACCTGAATATGACTACATCATCGTCGGCGCAGGCTCAGCAGGCAACGTGCTAGCCACCCGCTTGACCGAAGATGCCAACATTAAGGTGTTGCTATTAGAGGCGGGTCGTCCGGACCATCGCTTAGACTTTCGCACGCAGATGCCAGCGGCGCTCGCTATGCCGCTACAAGGAACCACTTATAACTGGGGCTACAAAACTGATCCCGAACCCTATATGAACAACCGCGTTATGGACTGTGGCCGCGGTAAAGGGCTTGGCGGCTCGTCACTCATTAATGGGATGTGCTATATCCGTGGTAATGCGCTCGATTTTGACGATTGGGCCAAAAATAAAGGCTTAGAGGACTGGACGTATCTCGACTGCTTACCCTATTTTAAAAAGTCAGAAAATTGTGACGCTGGCGAAAATGACTACCATGGCGTCGGTGGTCCGGTTGAAATGACTACTTCAAAACCTGGCGTCAATCCATTATTTGAGGCCATGATTGAAGCGGGCGTGCAAGCTGGCTATCCGCGTACAGAGGATCTAAACGGCTATCAGCAAGAAGGCTTTGGGCCAATGGATCGTTTTGTCACCCCTAATGGTCGCCGTGCTTCCACCGCGCGTGGTTATCTTGACCGTGCCAAACCGCGCAGTAACATCACTATTTTAACGGGTGCATTGACTGATGTGATTCTCTTTGATGGTAAGCGTGCGGTCGGTGTCAAAGTCGCCCATCAAGGTCAAATCAAAAAATTCTATGCGTCTCGTGAAGTGATCGTCTCATCGGGTGCGATTGCCTCGCCGCAGTTATTGCAACGTTCAGGGATTGGTCCTGGTCAATGGCTTAAAGATGTGGGCGTGACTGAAATTCTAGATTTACCGGGCGTCGGTAATAACCTACAAGACCATCTAGAGCTGTATATGCAGTACGAATGTAAGCTACCAGTCTCAATTGCGCCTGCCAATAAATGGTGGAATAAGCCGGCGATTGGAGCGGAATGGTTATTTATGGGTACAGGCCTTGGCGCGTCAAATCAGTTTGAAGGTGGCGGTTTTATCCGTACCGATGAGAAATTCACCCATCCTAATATTCAGTATCATTTCTTACCGTTAGCGGTGCGTTATGACGGCCGCAGCGCGGTAAAATCGCATAGCTTCCAAGCGCATGTGGGTTCATTGCGCTCGCCAAGTCGAGGGCGTGTCAAGCTGACCTCAAAAGACCCAAGCGCGCATCCAAGCATTTTATTTAACTATATGTCGCATGAGCAGGACTGGCAAGAGTTCCGCGCGGCGATGCGTATCACCCGCGAGATTATGCATCAGCCAGCGCTTGACCCGTATCGCGGCCGCGCCATTGCGCCGACCGATGATCTGGTGACCGATGCGCAGTTGGATGAGTATGTCCGCAACCATAGCGAGACGGCTTATCATCCATCATGTACCTGTGCGATGGGCGAAGGCAATGATTCGGTGGTTAATGGCAAAGGGCTGGTACACGGTATCGATGGCTTGCGCGTGGTCGATGCGTCGATTATGCCAAATATCATCAGTGGTAATTTGAACGCAACCACCATTATGCTCGCCGAAAAAATCGTCGACAAGATGAAAGGTAAGCAATTACCACGCTCGACGGCGGACTATTACGTTGCCAATGGCGCACCGCTCAGAGCCGAACCGATGCGCGTTTATAACTCTCTCGTTTAAACGCCTTTTTAAATGAATGCCTAAACGAGTATTTAGGCAACTGCGCGAACTAATAAACAATAAATAATATAAGTCCATTTCTATCAAAAGGCCTTTCGTAGTAAAGGTCTTTTTTATCAGCGCTTATGTTTATAGAGATGAAAACCATTGAGGTTAAATTTACTTAGCATTCGCGTCGCTGTTTTTCTAATCGTTTATCTTTCATTTTTTATTAATTGGTACTGCTTTGTGCGTCATGCGGTTATTTATCATTGTGTGCTTGTAATTTGAATGGCTAAAAATCTCCTTTTTATAACTCATAAAATTATGACGGACAAAGCAATATCAGACCCTGTTTCATTTACCTATTGAGGTCTTTTATGTACAGCTCGCTATCAGAAGATGCGACGAAACCCCTGACTCTAAATAAGACGGTTTTTTTAGGTTCAGCTATTATTTCTATTTTATTGATTATCTGGACGATTGCCTTGCCAGATTATAGTGAGGCATTATTAAGCGCCAGTATGGCATGGGTATCAGAGAGCTTTGGCTGGTATTACATGCTAGTGGTTGCCGCTTATAGTATTTTCGCTTTATTTGTTGGTTTTTCTAAATACGGCGATATCAAGCTGGGACAAGATCACGAAAAAGCTCAGTTTCCTTTTTTAGCGTGGGCGGCGATGCTATTCTCCGCTGGTATCGGGATTGATTTATTATTCTTTGGTGCCTCTGAGCCGTTGATGCATTATCTCACGCCGCATACGGGCTTAGAGCCTGCCAGTGCTGAAGCGATGCGTGAAGCGCTGTCGCAAACCTTTTTACACTGGGGTCTTCATGGTTGGGGTATTTATGCGCTCATTGGTATGGCATTGGCGTACTTTGCGTATCGTAAAAACATGCCACTGGCGCTACGTTCTCCGTTGACGCCGATATTCGGTGAGCGCTTAATCAAAGGTTGGCTTGGTGATGGCATTGATACCTTTGGCGTCGTCTGTACGCTGATGGGTATCGCCACCAGCTTAGGTATTGGGGTATTGCAGGCCAACGCAGGCTTGACACATGTTTTCGGTATCGAATCGAGCAAAATGGTGCAGAGCCTGATTATCTTAGGCGTGGTTGTTGCTGCCGCTATTTCTGCGATGACGGGCGTTGAAAAAGGCGTACGCCGTTTATCCGAATTTAATATGCTGTCGTCGATATTGCTACTATTGGCCATATTGGTGCTAGGTAATACGGTTTATTTGCTCAATACCTTTACCCAAAATATTGGGCAATATTTCCAAACGATTATTTTTAAAACCTTTGATGTCTATGCTTATGATGGTACGGCTGGTGCTGATTGGAAGTCAGGTTGGACGATATTTTTCTGGGCATGGTGGGTCGCTTGGGCACCCTTTGTCGGTTTGTTTATCGCGCGTATTAGCCGCGGTCGCACTTTGCGTGAGTTTGTCTTTGGCGTGATGTTTATCCCGCTTGGTTTTATTTTTGCGTGGTTCTCTATCTTTGGTAATTCAGCGATAGATTTGGTCGCCAATGGCGCAACTGAGCTTGGTGAAATCGCCGTCAATGATGCCGCAATGGGTATGTTTGCCTTGTTTGAATACTTCCCTTACAGTGATATTTTTTCATTGGCAGGCGTATTTATTGGTCTGATATTTTTTGTGACCTCAGCGGACTCAGGCGCTTTAGTGCTTGCAAATCTAAGCTCAAAAGGCATGACCAATGATACCGATGCGCCTGTTTGGTTACGCCTGTTTTGGGCGGCAGCTACGGGTTTGATTACTTTAGGCTTACTGTTTGCGGGTGGTTTTACTTCGCTACAATCGGTTTCCGTCATTGCTGGTCTGCCGTTCTCGCTTATTTTGCTGCTTTACATGATGGCTATGTGGAAATCACTAAAAGAAGAGGGCAACAAGCGCAAAGCCAGTACGGTTGGCACGGCAAACGTGCTCGATAGTGGTAAAGGCTGGAAAGCGCGCTTGCAGCGTATCGTCAGCTTCCCAAGTCACAAGCAAGTCGAACGCTTTTTACAGACGGTCGTTAAACCTGCCATGATTGAGGTAGAAAACGAGCTAAAAGCAGGTGGTCTTAAAACCTCACTAGATATCCGAAATTTGGCCAGCATTGGTAAAAATATCGATGCTGCAACCGACGAAGATGACGGTCAGATAGATGGGGTAAAACTGCGCGTCGGGCATGGTGATGAAGATGACTTTATTTATGAAGTTAATCTCATCAAAGCTGAGCGACCAAACTTTACCCTCAATACTTCCAGTAAGCAGGCCGAGTTTTATTATCGTGCTGAAGTATTTTTAAGTGATGGCTCGCAAGAGTATGACTTGGTTGGCTATACCAAAGAGCAAGTGCTGGTCGATATCTTGCATCAGTACGAATGTCATATGCAGTATCTGCATTTAGAGCGTTAATTCATTTATTAAATCATTCATCAAAGGCTAGTATATATAGTTAGTTCAAAATAAAAGCGAGAAATTATAGCTGTGTGCGACTGGTATAAATTTTCCTTGCTTGCTGTTATCACAGAGGCTACGAAAAATTCATCCCAGTCGCACTGTATCGATTTTAAAGTAATTCTACTATAACTTGCTAGATGTTAGAGATGTGATTAATCATTTGGCAAAACATAATCCCATAAGTTGCATACAGCTTATGGGATTTTTTATATAAATTAGCTCAATAAATAATAAGCTTAATGATAAATTTAGTGATAAACCTAGTAATGAGTGATTGGGCGACAGCAGTTGTCGCACAGTTTTTTTAGCCGCTTTATTTTCATAAGGTTTTATATTATAGTTATTGAGTCAGGCAAAAATAACACGACAAACCGTTAACCCTCGGGGCGCAACGCTTCACTTTTTAACTGGGTTGTCTTTAGCAAACACTTTTAACAGTGTCCTTTTTAGCAATGTTATTTTCGTTTAATCCTAAACAATCACGCCTGCAAAAATCCAAACCTAAACCCCTAAAAAATCTTGCTTGATAAGCAGAATAACCGAATAGAAAAACGCCCGTTAATGTTAGTTTTTTAAAATTTATAACGCTAAAAAATAGCGTTACGATAACGAAAAAATACGGCTAACAAACCAGCAAAGTATGAGAATTCTACGCGCCTAAACCAATTAACTTCACTAATCTTATAGCCAATGACGTCATTTAAGCAAATGGCGAACAGACTAGGCTGGCTTAAAATTGCGCTTAAAAGAATCCAAAGAAAAATACGAAATAAAAATATAGAAAATAATGCGATAAGCAATCAAAAATCAAAACTGGAAACCAAAATTATAAGGATAAAACGATGACAAAGTTAACCTATCAATTTGAGCAAAAACGCATAAACAATGTGCAGTGGTCGGATGGCGCAAAACTGTCTGGAATAACGGCACTGGCGAATGATGAGAAAGGGCGGGTACGAAGCAGCCCATTGTTTTATCTTGAGACGGTTTCGATAAACAATTATGAAGACGATGTGTATTTTGTCAATAATACCGATGACACATTGAGTTTTGTCGCGCCGTTTAGGCTGTGCCGAAACATAGGTGAGGCAATGGCTAAGCTCGGTGATGTCAGTGCTGGAAACGTAGAAAAGGTAAAACTTTATAGCGATGATATCGAGTATTTATATACGGACGTTTTACCGAAACAAGCGGTGCGTATTGGCAGTACGCATATCATTTATGATAGCGATGCGCTGATGCAGTGGTTTATCGATGTGCCTTATAAGGGCATTGATACCAAAGGCATTGATACGTATTATGGTATTTGGCAGTTTAATGTGGTGGAAAAGGGCGGAATTGGCGGATCTTATCCATTGCTGTGGGAGAATTTTAGCAAGCCCTCGCACGTAGTGAGCAGTGAGTATGTGACTGAGCGCAATGAGATGCCGATAGAGCCTTTACTCTATGACGAGCGCTGCTCGGTGTTGGAGCAATTTATTGAACAGTATGGCGTGGCTGACGCTATATTTATCTTGGCTATTAATGATGTGCTCTATCGCTATTGTGTAGGCTGGAGTGCGCCCTACAATGAGTCCGATATTCAAGCAAAAGATATTGCGCGTAAATTAACAGCGCAAAAGCCAAAAGATGCTGAGGCGGTAAAATCCATTATCCAAGCGGTTTATGATTTTTGGTTTGGTAAAGGCTTTGCGAAAAATACTTCAATGCAGGCTTGTGAGGAGATTTTGAGTTTATACCAAGCGCAAATTGCCAATCAAAAATCGCTGATAAAAGACCAAATTAATAAAAATAATACTAAAAAATAATGAAAAAAGGAGAGAGCTATGATGTTTCCTATCGAAAATAACAACACGTTTTTACTGTTTTTCCATGGTCTCGATTCAAGTTGCGAGACCAGTGAATACACGTGTATCAAGCGCGAGCCGAAATATTGTCAAACGGTCAATTACCGCGAAAATTTTGCAGAAATTTTTGAGATTTACGATGCTTTAATTCAAGAAAAAATGCAAGAGTATCCACGCGTGGTGCTGGCAGGGCATTCGCTTGGCGCTTGGTTTGCCAATCATTTTGCCCATAAATATAACCTGCGGGCTCTCTTGATTGCGCCTTGCATTTATCCAAGTGAGGTTTTAGCGGACCGTATTCCCGCCGTAGCCGATATGAAACTGTCGTTTCCGACCTCAAACACTGAGATGATGCGAGTCATGGTGGAAGTCGACGATGAAAGTCTGGATGTGGCGGTCGCTAGGCGAACTTTGTTTAATCTACCGGATAGCTGGGAAATCGATTATTTTGACGGCGGTCATCACCGTATCGCTCGTAGCAGTGATATTTGGTATCACTTGGTACATCTGTGTGAAGATCCTATCGTTTGGATGGATGAGGCGACGTATCATGGTGAAGATTAGGGGATTTGCGGATTAAAAAGAAGTCATGATCGCGTATTTATTTTCTATGGGCTGATGTGCTATCATCATTGAATAAACTATCGTGGGTTTAACAGTTTTGTCCTCGCCATTTATTGCAAATCATCAAGATTGCGATTGATAGCGGCGTACAAACCTTGCAACTTCCAGCACGATATAAAACAATCCTGGTAAAGCGCATGAGCCTGTACTCCGACATCCTCATTTGTGCCTGATTTTATACTTTTTCGTCGGAGTTATAGGAATATAAGGTCTTCATCATCATGAGCCAATCTGCCCAGCCATCCAAATTTACCCGCCGTTTTCAGCCGTACCATCCTCTCGCACAATACGTCATCGCGCAAATAGATACGTTAGAATATCGCGCGCAATATATTGTCAAAACCATGGGTTACCCACTAAAGCATACCATGCCTGCTTGCGAACGCCTGCGTCATGTGCTGTCCAATAAGCATCTTGGCCTTGACGGCAGCTATATGGATAAATATTTTAGCGCCGATGAGTTTTTAGCAAAGTTATTTTCGGTACTCGATTTGCCTTATGAGCCATTTGCAGAAGATATTGCTCAGATTAAAGATGAAATAGCACAGGGTACTGCGCCGCAACCTCGATATCGCCTGCAAGCCAATGTTGATTTTAAGTTTGATGACAACGCCAATTGGCTGTCTCGTTGGGCCGCTGCACTTTGGACTCAGGTAGATTTGCCAAGCGGATTTGCCAAACTGGATGAAATGGCGCGTAAAAGTATTATTAAAGAGCGTATCCGCACGCATTATCAAGAGCGTGGATCTAACGTGCCGTACGATGGCGCTATAAAAGGCTATTGCTTGATTATGGAACTGCAAGATAAAGAAGTCGAGAGAATCGAGTACGACTTACCAAAATCTAAAAGTGTGTAATAGCCTAAGCGATATTTATTCTATAATTTCAAAGAACCATCTTTACAATCCTATAAGTTAAACGTCAAACTAAACATTATCTTAAACATAAGCCTCTCTATCCTTTTATGATAGCGAGGCTTTTTTGTCGCGCGTAAACTCTTAAGGTTCGAGGCTACCATTGAAGGCAAGTGTGGTCATTGTTATGATAAGCCAAGCTATACTTAATAACTTTTAAGCTTAAAACGATAAAGATTAACCAAACTGCGAAACCTCTCTATGACTCCTTCGATTTCCTCTTATCCTCGTCTGTACTCTTTTCGTCGCTGTCCTTATGCCATGCGCGCCCGTCTTGGGTTGTTGTTTGCGGGGCTGCAGGTCGAGCTGCGCGAGATAACATTAAAAAATAAGCCGCCGCAAATGCTAGCGATTAGCCCAAAAGGTACGGTGCCTGTGCTGCAGCTTTTAGATGGCACGGTGATTGAGGAGAGTAGAGAGATAATGACATGGGCGCTTACGCAGCAAGATGCGCAAGGGTTGCTTGCTGCCCAGACCTTGCCGCAAGCAAATGCGCTGATTGATAAAAACGACAATGAGTTTAAATATTGGCTCGATCGCTATAAATACGCCGACCGACATCTTGAGATGAGCCAAGCAGAGTATCGACAACGGGGTGAGATTTTTTTACAAATGTTAGAGGAGTTATTAATCAAAAATCCTTATTTGCTAGGGGAGAGTATAACCATCGCTGATATTGGTATCATGCCGTTTGTGCGTCAATTTGCGCATGTAGATCGCAAGGTTTTTTATGATTTACCTTATCCAAATTTGCAGCGCTGGCTACAAGACTGGCTCTCCCATCCACTTTTTTTGCAAGCGATGACTAAGTTTGCGCCCTGGCAAGAAAAAGATGACGTGGTGGTTTTTCCTGCCGCTTTCATCGATTGTCATTAGTGCTATGATAAAATCTCTCAATTACATATAAGAGGTTGCCATGACCATTGATCTCAATAGCCGCTACGGCTTGAATCCTGCTCATAGTGAAGTCGTAGAAGCGTGCCAGATTATTGAGCCGTGCGATGCGCTCGATATGGGCTGCTCAAATGGGCGCAATGCTTTGTATCTTAGCCAACTTGGGTTTAATGTGACGGCGATAGATGCCAATCTTAGCGCTATCAATATGCTACAAGACATTGTTAAACAAGAAGGACTTACAAACCTCAAAGCCGAAGTGTACGATATCAATCGTGCCAGCCTTGATGCCGATTATGGTTTTATCAGCTGTACGGTGACTCTGATGTTCCTTGACCCCGCACGCGTTGACGCTGTCATTGCTGATATGCAGGCGCATACGCTGGCTGGTGGTTATAATTTGGTTGTGTGCGCTATGAACACTCAAGCCTACCCATGTCCTGTTAATTTCCCGTTTACTCTAAACGAAGGGCAATTACGCCACATGTATCAGGGCTGGGAGTTGATTAAATATAATGAAGACGTCGGCACCATGCATAACGGCGCGCAATTACAGTTTGCTACCATGTTGGCACGTAAGCCCAGTTAAGCAATGTTAAGTGATGTTAGACAATAAATCTTAATCAGATCACATTAGTCATACTGTCAATTCAAAAGGTTGTTTACGCTATATTTACCACAGCGTTAGCAGCCTTTTTTAATTAAAAATTTTACAAGCCTATACATCAATAACAAACGCACTATACAGCGGAGCAGTCGTTTTTTTAATATACTCATACTTAGAGAAATGACACGATAAAAAAATAACACGATAAAAAAGAATAATGGAAAAATAACATGGATTGGTTCAGTATTTTTATTTATGACACCACATGGTCTTTTGCGGCAGAAATCGCCATACGTACTATCATCATGTTTTGCCTGATTATTTTATTATTACGCTTTACGGGCAAACGCGGCATCCGCCAACTCTCTATTTTTGAGTTAACCATTATCTTGTCACTGGGTTCTATTGCAGGCGACCCGATGTTCACAGAAGATTTGCCGCTTATTCAAGCAGTGCTCATCATGAGTATTGTCTTGCTACTTTATCGGTTTTTTACTTGGTGCTCGACAAGGTACAAAATTTTTGAGCTTATCTTAGAAGGTAAGCCGACTTGTATTGTCGAGGATGGTTTATTGGTCTTAGAGGACGTCAAAAAGGGCAAAATGTCGCACGATGAGTTCTTTTCAGAAATGCGCCAAAAAGGCGTGCGTCATCTAGGTCAGGTTCAGGTAGGGTTGCTCGAAACGGATGGCGATTTTAGCGTGTTGTTGTTTGAGCCTGAGAAAACGCAGTATGGACTGCCTATTTTTCCACAGGAATTTAAAAAAGCAACGGTATTAGAAAATAGTCATCCCTATGCTTGCATGCACTGCGGTTATGTACAATATATCGAAGTGGCAAATGATAGATGCAAGCGTTGTCAGCACTCCAAAGGATGGGCGAAAGCGCTCAATACCAAGTTTGTAAATTAAGCAGTATGACTGGTGACCACCTCAATAATACTTTTACAAATAAGGCTGTTTATACTGCGTAGCTTTTGCTCAGGAGCGCCGTGGCACAGGCTGCGAAAATCATAAATCTCGCCTTGATAGCCGATACAATAAAAAAACGTGCCGACGGGTTTTTCTTCAGTTTCAGAGCCACCGGGCTTTAATAGCCCCGTACAGGCAACATGTAAATCGGCCTCAAACATTTTTTTGGCTTTGATGACCAGCTCACGCGTCACCTCTAACGACTCAGGCGTACAGTCCTCAATTAATTGGCTAGGTACTTTTAATACCTGCTTTTTTATCGAAACGTCATAACATACTAGGCCACCCATTAATACATCGCCAGAATATGGACTGACAGAAAAGCGATGCGCTAAGTAGCCCGCGGTCGCGCTTTCAATAAAGACCACCGTCAATCCTTTATCAGCGAGTAATTTTACACAACTATCGGTCACGCCTGCCTCCTTTTCTTTATTAAAGCTCGTAAAATAAAAACAACCACTATTCACTTAAACTATTACAGTACTTTGCTCGTAATTATTCAATTTATGGATTGATGAATTTGCGTAACTATTATTTAAAACTTACCTTTCTTCACTAAATGTTATTTAGCTTTAGGATTAGTTCTTGTAATATCTTTATATAGTATAAAATATTTGATAGGAAATCGGTTTTTAGCTTAGTCTGAAGAGACTGGGTTTTAAATAAGATTGATGACCCTTTAAACGGACTTTTAGGCGATAGCTATGTTTGCATTTGATATCAGTATGAAGATTTTAACCTACCATGCCTTTCAGCTTGGCATTGCTTTTATACTGTCGCTACCGATTGCCCTTAATCGTGAGCTTGAAGACAATGGTGCGGGACTCAGAACCTTTCCTTTGGTGACGATTGCCTCGTGCGCTTTTATGTTGGTAGGTATGGATATTTATCAAGGCTCGGACGCAGAAGCTCGTATCATGTACGGCATCATAACTGGTATGGGTTTTATTGGTGGTGGGGCTATTTTTAAAAACGAGAATGGGGCAAAAGGCACGGCAACCGCCGCTGGGCTATGGAATACAGCGGCAATTGGTATCTCGGTCGCCTATGGGCGCTATGAAATTGCCATTATCCTCTCAGTTGTTGGATTTATCATTTTGCAATTCTCCAAACCCTTTAAGCCAAAGCATAGGCGCAAAGATTGATAATTAAGCTATTTAATATGATTGGATAAAAGATATTAGACATAAAATAAGCGAGAACCATGATGGTCTCGCTTATTTTATGTCTCTGTTGCTGTGCGGTTTATCTATTGCGTATAGCGATGCGGTTTGCCAAGCTCAAATTTATTGCACGCCCTCTGCCGGTGTTTGATCGAGGTTTGGATTGTTTTCATTAACAACCACAGCATCAACGCCTTTTTCTTCATCTTCTGTACCATCTACGCCAGAATAATAGGTTTGATCTCCATCATTCTCGGTCGCGTCAGTAGAGGTGACGGTAGTATCTGTAGAAGTGGTCGCCGTGGTGGTCGAGGTTTCGTTGTCTGTCGTAGTGGCTACAGGCGCCATTTCGTCAGCTTGCGTATCGGTAGACTGGACGTTGTCATTGGTCGTGGTCATGTCGGCAGTGTCAGTCTCTGTACTAACATCCGTTGCATCTTCTCTTTCGTTGCTGCAAGCGCTAAGCCCAATCACACTGGCTAATAAGGCTATCCATAGTTTGTTTTGAAGCTTTTTAGGCGTTACTGATGTTTTCATTTTTATATCCTTGTTATTGTTTTTGATTGTCCGCTTATAATAAGATTTAGCCAGATTAGCGATTTATTCGTCTATGCTTGGTTATTGAAAAACCTGATAATTAAACTGACAGTATGCCTAAATATAATAAAGAAACTTAAAAAATTCAGGTGAATAAAGGTAAAGGTTTGTCAATCTGTGTATCATATATTCTTTAAAATAATTTATAAGTAACTAAAAGAAAAAATACATTATGAATCCCGATAATAAAACCCCACTTGCTTTTAGAAGGTATCCTTCGACCACGGCGCTACAATGCTTTGAGACAGCAGCGCGGCATTTAAGCTTTACCAATGCGGCGCAAGAGATGCACATGACGCAAAGCGCTATTAGTAAACAAGTCGCGCAGCTTGAAGAAATGCTGAATCTGTCACTGTTCTATCGCACCCCGCATCGTATATCTTTAACGCCGGCTGGGAAGACTTACTACTTAGAAGTGCTTGAAATCCTCAAACATATTGAGGCGGCGACTACTAGTCTGATGTCAAACAGCGATAATTCAGAAGTACTGAAAATCGTCTCGCATCCAACTTTTTGCTCGCGCTGGCTGATGCCTGCATTAAACGGCTTTGGGGCAGCAAATCCGCTGATTAATTTAACCATTAAAGAGCTGGCTGGACCGTTTTTTTCTGAAGATCAAAACGTCGATGTGGCGTTTTTATATGGCGATGGGATTTGGGGCGGCATGGAGTCGATTAAGCTGTTTGACGAGTACAATGTGGCCGTCTGTCATCCGGATTATTTAACAGACATAGCCGCATGCATGGGTGATATAGGCAATATAGATAATTGCACGTTATTACAACTCAGCTCACGCCCTAGCGCTTGGTATGAATATTTTAGACAGCAGGATATTCGTATCGATGGTACCTTTGTCGGCCCGCGCTTTGACACCTTTCATACGACTATTTCAGCGGCACTACTTGGCTATGGTATCGCATTGGTGCCACTGCGTTTGGTTGCGCCAGAGCTACAATCAGGCGCTCTGGTGACGGCGTGGCGCTATGCCTCAAAAGGCAGGGGAGCTTATTATATGTCTTATCCTTTAGCCATGGGCAACTCGCATAAAATAAAGGTCATTATTGAATGGGTTTCAGCTTATCTTGCTAAATCAAAGGAGCCTACGCCAGACTTGGATTTTATCTTGTAATGTAAAACAGATTGGAACTTTTTAGCGATTAACCCTGTGAGCTTTTAATCCTTTGGCTATTAACAAGGTTAAAAAGTACAGTTAGTAAAAGCAAAGTTTGAAAAGTACCGTTTGAAAAGATAGCAACGCACCGGCCTTGAGCCGGTTTTTTTATCAATGTTAAATATGGTAATGGTAAACATGGCAATGATAAGCAGGGCAATAATAAGCATGGCAATGACAAAAAGGAATGACATCACAACTATTATTCGTTTGCTGATAGGGGAGCAGTTTGCTCAAATGACTCTCTCATCAAGGAAGATAAGAGACCACCATGGAGCAGCTATATAACGTCACCGATGCCTTTACGATGGTGCATCCGCTGACATTAGTCAAAGGTAAAAATGCCAACGTTTGGGACGATAAAGACCGTTGCTATATTGATTTTGTCGGCGGTATTGGGGTCTTAAACCTTGGTCATTGTCATCCTCATATTGTCAGCGCGATTGTCACTCAAGCGCAGTCGCTGATTCATTATGCTTATAACGCCGCCGCTCATCAGCCATACCAAACCTTTATGCCAAGACTGTGTGAATGGATTCCTATTAAGGGTAAGCTGACAGGCATGCTCACCAACTGCGGCGCAGAAGCCACCGAAAATGCCATAAAAATTGCCCGTATGCAGACCGGACGCACTGGTGTGATTGCCTTTGATGGTGGTTTTCATGGGCGTACATTGGCGGCGGTTAATTTAAATGGTAAGGTCGCGCCTTATAAGCGCGGGCTTGGGCCATTGTCCGGCGGCGTCTACCATATTCCTTTTCCTAGTCCTGATAACGATATCAGCGATCAGCAGGCGATCGCGGCTTTAGAGCGTCTTTTTGCGGTAGAGACTGATGTGGCTAATATCGGCGCCATTATCGTCGAGCCCGTCCAAGGTGAGGGTGGGTTTCAGCTGCTGTCCGCGGCGTTTGCCCAATATCTACGCAGCTTTTGTGATGAGCATGGCATCTTCCTCATCATGGATGAGATTCAGTCGGGATATGGTCGCACAGGTACGCCTTTTGCCTTTACGCATTTAGGGGTTGAGCCTGACCTGCTATTGCTCGGTAAAAGTATCGCCGGCGGCTTACCACTTGGAGCGGTAGTCGGCAAAGCTGGCGTGATGAATGGTCTGCCAAAAGGGAGCTTGGGCGGAACCTATTCAGGTAATCCAGTGGCGTGTGCGGCGGCAAATGCTACTTTGGATATCATGCAGGACGATGAAGTCTGGCAATCAGCTAAGCATTATGCCAACACCATTGAAAGTACTGTCAATGAATGGCAGCAGCAAAACCTCTCTGCATGGCTATATGGACTGACAGGAGTTGGCGCGATGCGCGGTATCAAGCTGCGTCATCCAACTTATGGCACGCATCCAAGTGTGATGGCGCATGTCTTAAAACAAGCGCGTAAGCAGGGCTTGCTGTTGATGCCAAGTGGTAAGCATCGACATATTATTCGCTTATTGCCGCCGCTGACGATTGAGCCTGAAACCCTAACGGCGGGTCTTAATATTTTAAAAACGGTGCTAAGCGATATTCCTAATGAAATGCCAAAGCTATAGTGTCTGTGAGCTGCTGAGAGTTTTTGTGAGTTGCTGAGAGTTTCTGAAACGACTGTTTTTATCTAAAAAATACCTTAATTAAAAAGGATACATACTTGTGAACCCTACCTTTATCAATAGCGATGATATTCGCCACGATTTCTCTATCGCCATGTCAGAGATGTACCAAAAAGAAGTGCCGTTATATGGTGACCTCATCGATTTAGTGAGCGAAGTAAATACCGAAGTATTAAATAAGCAGCCTGAAATTAGGCAGCAACTTGAGCACACCGGAGAGATTGATAGGCTAGGTATGGAGCGCCACGGTGCGATTAGATTAGGCACCGCCGCTGAGCTAAGCATGATGCGCAGGCTGTTTGCGGTGATGGGCATGTACCCCGTTAGTTACTATGATTTGGCGCCCGCTGGCGTGCCTGTGCATTCTACGGCTTTTCGAGCGATTGACACGCAGTCTTTAAATAAAAGTCCCTTTCGCGTTTTTACTTCTCTATTGCGCCTTGATTTGATTGATGATGAAGCATTAAAACAAGAAGCGATAGCTGCTTTGGATAAGCGCAAAATATTTACAGATAACGTTGTTAATTTAATTAAGCGCTTTGAGGCGCAGGGCGGGCTAGTGGCTGAAGACGCTAAGCAATTTGTCAAAGAAGCGTTAGAAACCTTTCGCTGGCATGACAAAACACCCGTTTCAAAAGCGCTTTATCAGCAACTATTAAGCCAACACGGACTTATTGCTGACGTCGTCGGTTTTAAGGGCCCGCATATCAACCATCTGACGCCTCGAACCTTAGATATCGATGCGGTACAAGCTGGTATGCGAGCAAAAGGCATACCACCAAAAGCCATTATAGAAGGGCCACCGAGACGGAGATGTCCTATTTTATTGCGTCAGACCAGTTTTAGAGCGTTAGAAGAAGCGGTTAGCTTTAAAAATCCTAACGGCGGCTATGAAACGGGGCATCATACTGCGCGCTTTGGTGAGATTGAGCAGCGCGGCGTGGCTTTAACGCCTAAAGGCAGAGCGCTGTATGATCAACTGCTTAGCCAAGCTCGCCGCCAGTTAGCTGTGACGCCAAATGCCGATAACGCCTCGGAGTATTATCAGGTTTTAGAAAGTGCATTTGCAGCGTTCCCTGATGATTATCAAACGCTGCATGATGAAGGTTTGGCGTATTTTTACTATCAAGCAGTTGGTAGCGATGCAGATATAGTCGTTGCTGATATTGAACAGACACTAGATTCTTTAGAAGTAGAAAGTATAAATGATTCTATATCAAAGCAAGTGGTTACTGATTTACTTGAGCAAGAAATGATTCGCCTAGAACCTATCGTTTATGAGGATTTTTTACCCGTCAGTGCGGCGGGGATTTTTCAGTCCAATCTGCATGACGACAGCACAAACGACAGTGCAAACGGCAATGAAAACGGCGGCAAACAAAGTAAGGGTGAAGTTCATACCAATAAAGAAGCGTTTGAGAATGCTTTGGGCGCTCAGGTGTACGATGAGCTTGCGCTTTATCAAACGCTGCAAGCCCAAAGTCTCAAAGCCTGTTTGGCGAATCTAAATAGTAAAGCTTTAAATGATGTTATCTAAAACAGTGATAGATAATTGGAACTATTAATGAGCATTCCAAAAAGGAATGGCAGTACGAAATTAATTATTTTGCAACTTAGCTGGGTGCAAGTTAAGTTAATAAGTCTTCAAGGAAGTATAAATTAATAAAAGGGATGGATTATGATCAAGCAGTATATGGCCGCGATGGGCGTCGAAGAAGCGCTATATCAAAATGGTGATTTTGACGTCAATAGCCCAATTGATGGCTCGGTGATTGGCAGCATAACATTGGACAGCGTTGATGAGGTCGATACCAAGATTGCCAATGCCAAAAAAGCTTTTAAAGAATGGCGCGTGGTGCCTGCGCCAAGACGTGGCGAGCTGGTGCGCCTGCTTGGTGAAGTGCTGCGCGAGCATAAAGAAGACTTAGGCATGCTGGTGTCATTTGAAGCCGGCAAGATTAAAGAAGAAGGCCTAGGCGAAGTGCAAGAAATGATTGATATTTGCGACTTTGCCGTCGGGGTGTCGCGTCAGCTTTATGGTTTGACGATTGCGTCAGAGCGCCCAGGCCATCACATGCGCGAGACATGGCATCCGCTCGGGGTGATTGGTGTCATCTCAGCCTTTAACTTTCCCGTTGCGGTTTGGTCTTGGAATACCGCACTGGCTATCGTCTGCGGTAACCCTGTGATTTGGAAACCATCAGAAAAAACCCCGCTTGTCGCTTTGGCCTGTCAGGCATTGTTTGAAAAAGCCTTGACCAAATTTGGCGATGCGCCAGACCATCTATCACAAGTCTTACTCGGCAAGACCGATGTCGGTAACGCCTTGGTTGAGCATAAAGATGTTGCTTTGGTGAGCGCCACCGGCAGTACGCGTATGGGCCGAGAAGTCGGGCCAAAAGTTGCCAATCGTTTTGGTAAATGCTTGCTTGAGCTTGGCGGCAACAACGCCATGATTTTGGCACCAAGTGCCGATTTAGACTTAGCGTTACGCGGCATTTTATTCTCCGCGGTTGGTACAGCGGGTCAGCGCTGTACGACATTGCGCCGCCTATTTGTCCATGACTCTATCAAAGACGACATCCTACCGCGCATCAAGTCTGCTTATGAAACCGTTAGCATCGGTCATCCACTAGAAGGCAATCTGGTTGGTCCGCTTATCGATGAAGACAGCTTTAATAATATGCAAGTGGCGTTGGAAAAGGCGCGAGAAGCAGGCGGCACGGTCACGGGCGGCGAGCGCGTCCTTGCAGACAAATATCCTAACGCCTATTACGTAACGCCTGCCATTGTCGAGTTTGACGAGCAAAACGATGTCGCCAGAAGTGAGACGTTTGCGCCGATTCTGTATGTCATGACCTACCAAGACTTTGACGAAGCGATTGAGATGCAAAACGATGTGCCACAAGGCCTATCGTCATGCGTCTTTACCAATGATTTGCGTGAAGCGGAGACTTTCCTCAGTGACCGCGGCAGTGATTGCGGTATTGCCAACGTCAATATCGGTACCAGTGGCGCTGAGATTGGCGGCGCGTTTGGCGGTGAAAAAGAAACCGGCGGTGGCCGTGAATCTGGCTCTGATGCGTGGAAAGTCTATATGCGCCGTCAGACCAATACCATCAACTATTCAAAAGAGCTGCCACTTGCCCAAGGTATTAGCTTTGGTTAATAAAAAGGTGAGCACAAACTTTTGCTAATTTGATGTATTTATCAATAAACTGCCAAGCCTAATTTATATAAGCTTGGCAGGCTAAAAATGATAAGCAATCAAGGATTGGTTGCCACTCCCATCGACGACTACTAAGGAAGGTAGAACTATTATGATCGATGATAAAACGCATAACCCCGATATAGACGGCTATGATCCGTCGTCTAGCTTTTTACTCGATATTGCGCCGCTTGTATTGACTGCCATCATTCTAATGATACAGTTTTTTGTTTTCAAAGATTTTACCCCTCATATACCCTTAGCCTGCGGTATTTTAATCACCGGTTTGTTTATGAAACTGCGTGGCCGCAGTTGGCAAGGTATGGAAGAGCGGTTTTTAAAGGTTATTAAAATCGGTTTGCCAGCGATGATTATCCTGATGGGCGTCGGTATGCTCATCGGCGCATGGATTATCGCCGGAACCGTGCCGACCATTCTGTACTACGGTTTTAGTATTTTCTCGCCTTCCTCGTTTTTATTTTCCGTCTGTCTTATTTGCGCCATTATTTCTGTCGCTACGGGTACCTCGTGGGGCACGGTTGGTACCGTGGGTCTTGCGATGATGGGAATTGGTATGGGGCTTGGTATACCCGCGCACCTAACAGGTGGTGCTATCGTCTCCGGTGCTTTTTTTGGCGACAAAATGTCACCGCTGTCAGATACCACTAACTTAACCCCAGCCGCGGCGGGTGTAGACCTTTGGGATCATATCAAAGGTATGCTGCCGACGACCGTGCCCGCCATGATTACGGCTTTGGCGCTCTATGCTTGGATTGGCATGGGTTATGGTGACGATAGCATCGATTTGTCTTCTATTCGTGCATTGCAGGATAACTTAGCGGCCAATTACAATTTAAGTATCATCACCTTATTGCCAGCGTTAGTGGTTATTGTCGCCGCTGTGATGAAAATGCCAGCGATACCGACCGTATTAAGCGGGGTGCTGGTAGGCTCAGTGATTGCCGTCTTTATGCAAGGCGTGGGCGTGAGTGATGTTTTTAATGTTTTACAAAATGGCTTTGTCAGTGAGACGGGTTTTGAAGTGGTAGATCAATTGTTGTCAAAGGGCGGCGTTATGTCGATGACATGGGTGATCAGCTTAACGATATTTGCTCTGGGTTTTGTTGGGGCGCTTGAGCACTACGGTACGCTCAAAGCCATCATGGCGAAAATTAACCATTTCGTAAAATCGCGTTTGGGGTTGGTTTTTACGACGTACGGCAGTGTGCTGAGTGTCGGTACGCTGATTGGTGATGTTTACACGACCTGTGTTTTGCCAGGGCGTTTATTGCAAGACAAATATAAAGACATGGGCTATAAGCGCACGACCTTGACGCGCTCTATCGAAGACGCGGGTACGCTTTTGTCACCCCTTATCCCGTGGAATATGGGCGGTAGCTTTGTGGCAGCGACACTTGGGATAGCAACATTGACCTATGCACCTTTTGCTTTTGCGTGTTGGTTGTCGCCTTTATTTGGGCTGTTATGGGCGTTCCTTGATAAGTTCATACCGCGCGAAGAGCCTGAAGTAAAAAAGGTTGATGTTGCTTTTTCTGTCAATGAAGCGCGCTAATAAAGGAATATGATATGTTGCAAGAGCAGTGTTTATGGAACATGACCGCGCCGAATATTGACGCTTATAGCCAAATGAGTAGCGATACCCAAGCGGCGGTGTGCATCATTGGCGGCGGATATACCGGATTGTCAGCGGCGATTCATTTGGCTGAAAAAGGCGTCAAGGTTGTCTTGCTTGAAAGCCAAACCATCGGTAGTGGCGGCTCGGGAAAAAGCGTTGGGCTCGTGAACGCCGGAACTTGGGCGCGCCCTGATGACTTGAATATCAGTCTGGGTGAAGCAGCCGGTGAGCGTTTGACCCAAGCGCTTGGGCAAGCACCAAGTTTGGTATTCGACTTAATCAAACGCTATGATATCGACGCCCAAGCCACTCAAGCGGGCAACCTTCACATGGCCCATAATGCCAAAGGTGAAATCGATGTCGATATCAGATACGAGCAGCTGCGCCGCCGCGGTGCCAATGTTGAGGTATTGACTGGCAGCAAATGCCATGAATACTGCGGTACCACCAGTATCAATAAAGCCTTATTAGACCATCGCGCAGGTACCATCAATCCGCTGGCGTATGTCAGAGGGCTTGCCAAAGTTGCCACCAATCTTGGCGTGACGATTTACGAGCATTCTGGCGTTGAAGCACTAGAAAAGGTGGACGGTCATTGGTATGCAAGAACCGCCAAAGCGCGCGTCAAGTCTGAGCGCGTCATCATCGCTACCAATGCCTATAGCGAAGGCGAATGGACAGAAATTAAGAAAACATTTTATTTGGTTTATTACTATCAAATCGCCTCTGAACCACTGAGCGGCGAGGCGGCAGAGCGCATTTTACCTTATAAAACAGGGGCGTGGGATACCCGTTTGGCGTTATCAAGTTTCCGCCGTGATAATGACAATCGTCTATTATTGGGCACAGTTGGTGGTACGCAGATGAAACCAAAATCCTTTTATCAGTCATGGGCCAATGCGGTGCAAAAAAGCTATTATCCAGATCTGCCGGCCTTTAATTGGCAATATGAGTGGTGCGGTAGCTTTGGCTTTACCCAAGATCATATCTTTCGCGTGATGGAGCCCGATGAAGGTTTGTTGACCGCGACCGCCTATAATGGTCGCGGCATCACTACTGGTACGCTCATGGGTAAATGCTTTGCTGAGTATATATTGACTGGTAATAGAGACAGTATTCCTATTCCATTTAAGACGTTAGAAGAAGCGAAAATCCCTTTTGCAGGCATTAAATCTGGCTTTACGGAGTTGGGATTGACTTTATACCACGCTGGTCAATGCCTTAAAATTATCAGATAGCATGTTTATTTACATAGTGTGGTTATTTACTTGGTTAAAGTACGACTAAATTTTTATAAATATCATAGCCAATATGGCCGTCGTTGTAAGTCATACATTTAAGCTTATCGCTAAGATTATTGATTGATGAGAGGTTAAAAAACTTGCGCCAAATAATATTATGAGCCGTGGTAAGCGTTTTAAGGTGAGATAGGTTGCTTGTTAGCTTTTTTAATGTCACATTTAGGGATTGTTAATAATAAAATTACAGGGCAGTTTAAGGAACATTATGCGAATTTTAGACATTCATACGGTAAAAAAACAGCTGACCATGTCGATGGCAATTGAGGCGATTGAGGAATTACTCAACGTGCAAGGCGAGCATCCGACTTGGGTTAAAACGCCTGAACGCCTTGTTATTCCGACTTTTGAGGACAGTAGTACAAAAAGCTCCGGCAGCCATTTATCCATGCCGGCAGTGGTATTTGACGGTACTAATGAATACGCAGTCGTCAAGCTGGTCACTATCTGCTCGGACAATCCTAAGCGTGATAAACCAACAACCATGGCCAATGTCACGGTCTCCGACAATGACACAGGAGAGATGTTGGCCTTTTTGGATGGGGTATACATCACCCAGGTACGTACCGCGGCGCTGTCCGGTATCGCAACTAAATATTTAGCCAATCCCGATAGTCAGGTGGCAGCAGTGGTCGGCACGGGCGGTATGGCGTATGAGCAGCTTAACGCTATTCTTACCGTACGTCCAAATATCAAGCAGGTGAATCTTTGGAACCGAACCGAGCAGACCGCGCATAAATTTCAGGAGAAATTTAAAAAAGACTACCCACAATGGGACGTTGATTTTACGGTGTGCGACGATATCGAAGCGGCGATTCAAGACGCCGATATTATCAATTTGGCAACGCGTGCGACGTCAGGCTTGTTCGAAGCGGCGCAGATAAAAGCCGACGCTCATATCAATGCCGTTGGTGCCTATCAAGCATCGATGAAGGAAGTGAGCAATTCGGTGATAGAAGCCAGCACGTCTGTCATTATCGACGACGCCGAGGGCGGCTTACATGAAGCGGGCGATTTGATACAGGCTCATGAAGACGCTGATAGTACTTGGACGTGGGATAAGCTGACGGGGACGCTAAGTGATTTGGTCAATGAAAAAGTGCAAATTGACCTAAATGCCGATAAAGGTATCACGCTGTTTAAGTCGGTTGGCGCGGCAAGCTTCGATGCTGCCGTCGCGTTAAAGGTTGCTCAAAAGGCCAAAAAAGAAGGTTTGGGCCAGTTTGTTGCGTTATAAAATCTGGCTGCTATTAAGGTAACAGTTTTTAAGACAACGTTTTTATTTTGGTCTAACGATCTCGAAGAGTATTGATATGCGCTATGACGTGATTGTAGTTGGGGCAGGCATCGTAGGAACCTCTATCGCGTGGCATCTGCAAAAAAACAACGCGCAGGTGCTGTTACTTGATAAAAAGCTCCCAGGAGAAGAAACCTCCTATGGTAATGCGGGCATTATCACCAGAGAAGCGGTCAATACCAAACCCTTTCCGCGAAGTGCTAAAGAGATTTTTAGTGTACTGCCCAATAACCGTACCGATATTCGCTACCGTTGGTCGGCAATTTATGGTTTTCAGCGCCCTTTATTTCAGTACTGGCTACATTCCAGCCCAAAAAATATCGAAGTTATCGATAAAGGATGGGCGACGCTGATTGAGCATTGTACCAATGAGCACGAGCCGATGATTAAAGCGGCTGGCGCAGAAGTGTTGGTCAGTAAAATAGGCTGGATTGAGCTTCATCGTCATTCGATTGATTTTGAAAAAGCTATTAGCAAAGCCGTAAAGGCTGCGGAGCAAGGCGTAGAGTATCAAGTGCTATCGCTAGTAGCGCTGCAAGCCCTAGAGCCAAATCTAAACGTTACCGATTATATTGGCGGTATCCACTGGAAAAACTCGTGGCAAATAAAAAATCCCAGTCGCCTTGTAAAAGCCTATGCGAAAAGCTTTGCAGCGATGGCGGGCGAGGTTAAGCAGTCAACCGTGACAGATATTATGCAAACGGCAGAAGGCTGGCAAGTTGTATGCGGCGATGATACCTACGTCTGTCAGCATGTCGTGATAGCGGCAGGGCCTTGGTCAGCTGAGCTTATCAAGCCACTGGGTTATAACATACCGATGTTTCCTATGCGTGGCTACCATCAGCATTTTAAGATCACACCCAAAAACGCCCTTTCACACAGCTTATTTGATGTCGATAAAGGGTTTGTGATGGGTGCAATGGAGCAAGGCATCAGAGTTACTACGGGTGCTGAAATGGCAAATTTAGACGCGCCAAAAAAATTCGCCCAACTAGAAGCCGTGCTGACTCATGCAAGAAAACTTGTGCCACTTGAAGATGCCGTGGAGTCTGAAGCATGGTGCGGGACAAGGCCTTGTATGCCAGATATGAAGCCAGTGATTGGCCCTGCATCAAAACATGATAACTTGTGGTTTGCGTTTGGTCATGCTCATCAGGGGCTGACATTAGGACCAGTCACAGGGCGTCTTATCGAAGAGATGATCCATAATAAGCCATTATTTATCGATTCCAAGCCCTTTAGTAGTCATCGTTTTACTGCTAGTTTTTAACCGTTTTCCGCAGCAACTTCCTGACTCTTCTGCTTCTCCTATCTTTCCTTCTTGCATTATCTATTTTATTTTCATTCCTACTGATTAATAAGCAAGATACGGTGCTCTATCGTAACGCTTAAGGCATATCGTTAGCATCATTGATAGTCAAACACCCACCCTAAAAAAATGGAAATGAGGTAATACCAAACCCAACAATTAAAGTTGCGCCCAAGCACGAGCAGTTAACGACCGAATTCTTTGTGGCTGTTTAAGCAAATTATTCCAAGCCAAGCAAGTGGCATCGACAATAGCCTCATAACTGTCATAACAACGATTAGATAGCTC